>JASLRF010000387.1 GCA_030744095.1 Pirellulaceae bacterium
AAAACACCGCGGCCCAGATCCAGAGCCCGACCGTCCACACGATGATGTAGACCCATCGCTGCCGAAAGTCGTACCACTGCAGCGCATTGGTCAGGGCACAGGCGATGAACAACACCAAGCTGTGCCACATCCACAGCAGGCCCCAGTGTTCGAGGATGGTAGCGTGATGGGTTTCGCGAAACAGACCTGCCACAACATCGGCAAAGCGGCCTCTGCTCGCCGCGATTGGTTCGTCGTTCAGGTAGGCTTCGAGATCTTCAGCCAGGGCGCGAGCCGTGTCGTAGCGCAGTTTGACGGGCTTCTGCAAACAACGTAACGCGATAATCTCCAAAACGCGATCAGCTCGAGGATTCACGATGCGCGGTGGCACCACATCCTGGTCACGGAGCATCAGAATGGTGTCGACGGGCGAGGCAGCTTGGAACGGTGGCCGCCCTGTCAACGTCTGGTAGAGAATCGTACCCAAGCTGAACACATCACTGCCCGGCCCGACCGGCTCCCTGCCACCGGCTGCCTGTTCGGGGGACATGTACGAAGGCGTCCCGAGAATCGCTCCACTGTGCGTCAGGCTGTTGGCAGTGGCCAATGTCTGTTTCGCCAAACCAAAGTCCATCACATGAGGGTCACCCTGCTGATCGATCAGGATATTGGACGGCTTGAGGTCGCGGTGCAACACACCCTGGCGATGCGCGAAATGGACGGCCGTGGCGACGGCGGCCAGAATCTCGGCAGCCTCGCGCGGCAACATGAGACCTTCAGCCAGCCGTTGTGAGAGAGTCCGCCCATTCACTAGTTTCATGCTAAAAAACGGATGGTCGTCGATGTCGCCAACTTCGTACACCGGGACAATACCGGGATGGTGGAGGCCCGCAGCCGCTTCCGCTTCCGCTTCCGCGCGGAATCGTTCACGATCAACGTCTGAAGCAAGCTGGCCACGCAAGATCATCTTGACGGCAACCTCGCGATTCAGGCTGATCTGTCGAGCTCGATAGACGACACCCATGCCGCCACGACCAACCTCTGCGAGCAATGTGTAGTCGCCGAAACGACAGGGCAGTTCGAATGACAGCGCCGCGTTATCGTGGGCGGAATCTGTTTCGTCTGCGGCGGTTTGTGAGCCACTTCCGATCGCCTCGGCCACCATGACCGCACCCCACAGTTCCCGCAATTCGCCGCTCAAGTCAGGGTGCTCGCGGCAAATACGATCAATGTCGACGGGGAGGCCGCGCTGCGCATCGTCGGTCATTTGCGCCAGCAAACGCGCCAGTTGATCGTCACGGTCTGAAGCTGTTGGGTCGCTTTTCATAGGACCGTTGTTAGGGCTTTCAGGAGGATACCGAGGTTGCAGGCCGGCAAGAGTCAATCGTCGAGCGGCTGTTCGCCCAACAAACCGCGCAGTCGGCGTACGGCGCGTAAATATCGCATGCTGGCGGCCTGTTCGGATAATTCCAACGCCACCGCAACTTCTTGATTCGATAGATGCTCGTAATGCCGCATTACAATGATCTCGCCGTCTTGGTCGGCCAGTCGCGAGATCGCCTGTTCGACGTGCCGGGCCATCTCCGCTTGAGTCGCCCGCGCTGCGGGGGTCAATTCAGGATCGCAGAGCTGAGCGACCAGCTGGATCGTCGAGCGGTCGTTGCCTGGCACCGCCAGTGGCTGCTCGCGGTCGACACTCCGTTTGGCCGAACCTCGGTGGCGGCGATGAGCGTCAATAATCCGATCCTTGGCAATGTGACGCAACCACAAATGAAACGGCATGGTGGGATTGTCCAGGTAGCCTTCCAGCCGTCGATTGGCTTCGATCAGCACGTCCTGGACGACATCGCTGATATCCACGCGGCATCGGATCTTCTGGTCCAACCGCATCTGCACCATGCGCTGGATCGCATTTCGGTGACGATCCATCAGGAGGTTGACGGCGGCGTCATCCCCCTGACGGGCCCCGGCAAGAAGTTGTTCGGTCTTGTCTGTGTTTGGCCACATGGGAATTATTATCAATCAGTTCCTAACAAATCGGCAAGGTCGTCGTTATAGAGATAGAGGCGTTCTCCCTCACCACATGCGTTTCGTAGGGAAATCTACCAACTCGTCCCGCTGGCACGGACTTGGCGAATGTTGCGTAAAGCCCTACGGGAGGGCAATTTGCAGACACGCGGAGCTTTCAATTGCCCACCCCTTTCGTGTAAAATTGGATTTATGGTGAATCCGTCGAACGCATGGCCTCGTCTTACTTGCTGAAGAGGCACTTCACGTGACTAACGTAGCTCGCAAGGGTGAGTCGCCTAGCGACACAGATTGCGGAAAGCTGGAGAACGCCTTCGCGCAATACCGCGGCGAGCTGCTGGGCACATTGTACTATTTGGTCGGCAATCTGGAGGACGCAAACGACGCGTTGCAGGAAGCTTTTATCAAATGTTGGCGACACCGCGAGCAAGAGCCGGAGGTTCGAAACCTCAAAGCGTGGATCTTTCGCATTGCCCTGAATACGGGTCGCGATATCCGCAAAACGGCGTGGTGTCGCAAACGCCAATCGCTTCCTCAGGATGAAGCAGTCCTTGAGTCAACGCAGGATGGACCGCAAACCGCTGCCGAGCATCGGGAGCAACTGGCTCAGGTTGGCGAGGCAATTAAGCAGCTGCGGCCGGAAGAACAAGAGGTTTTCCTGTTGCGACAAAACGGCCAAATGAAGTACGAAGAGATCGCTGACGCCGTCGGCATTCCGCTGGGTACGGTGAAGACCCGTATGCGGCGAGCATTGTCCGATCTGCGTCTGGCTTTAGGTGAGACGTAGTTCATCACGCAAGACACGCTTAGTTCTTAGCGCTGCTTTTGTCAGCGAGCAACTGCCGTGAGTTCGAACGAACAACTGGAACAACCACTGTGGGAGCTGATCTACGAGCTTCTCTCGCCCGACGAAGAAGCCGCGCTCCGGCAGCGTATCACGTCCGACCCCGAGCTGGCTCGGGCCTATGCCAGAGTCAGACTACAGTCAGAGCTGGTCGCCGCGGCCGCCAAGTGTGACGACACGCGCGGCACACTGAAACGGCCTGGAGACGAAGTTGAGGATGGGGACGATACCTCAGAAACTGGCGTCGTCGCCAGCGACAAACCTGACTTGGTTTCACCCAGATCACGGTCGCACGCCTTTCGCGCAGCGAATTGGATCGTCGCGGCCGCGGCCATGGGCCTGGTTGTGATGTCCGCAATGTCGCTCTCGCAACTTCGCTCGCCCGCGCCAACTGAATTGGCAAGGACTGACGCGACTTCGCGTAGTTTGGCCAGTTTGAGTTCCATTCGGACCGTTGTGGCAACGCCCGCCGTCTGGAACAAAGACACGATGAATCCCATCTCGGTCAGAACATCGTCACTGGATGGCACGCCGGCGGCAACGTCGTTCGACCTGAAACTATACGACGCAGAGGGCGAAATTCAGCTGAACGAATCGTATGATACGGATGAAGCGGGGACAGCCCAGGTCGAGCTTTCTGGGTGGCGTGGCGCCAACACGGCATGGATGGAAGTCGCGGTGAAGGATGACGTTTCTCCACCTCTTGCCGCCTCAGCAAGATGGGTTCGTAGCGGGCATTTGACCCACCTGACAACAGATCTCCCCACCTATCAGCCGGGAGACACCGTTTTTTACCGTTCATTGTCACTCTCGCGATTCGACCAACGCGTCGATGGTGAAGTCTCAGTCGAATTCAACGTGTTGGACGATCAAGGTAGGCCCATTCCAAGTGCTAATCACCTCAAGTCCAGCGAGCGGGGTGTCGCGGACGGAAAATTCTCCATCCCAGCGAATGCCGCCTACGGGAGACTGACCGTTCAGGTTAGCAGCCCGGATAGTGCATTTCCCACACAACAGCGCGACGTACTGGTTCGTAAGATCGATATCCCCCGTTGGAACAAAGAACTGAAGTTGGCTCGCGACAGTTACGAACCGGGTGACAAAGTGGAAGCACGGCTGTCGGTCACATCGCAAGATGGTCAACCTGCTGTGGGCACACAACTGTCAATTGCCGCTTTTGTGGATCAACAACCGATCAAGTTCGACGCACCGAAGGCGATGACCGATGTCGAAGGCAACTATGACATTCACTTTTCGCTGCCGCAATCGATCATTCGTGGTGACGCCGTCGTCACGGTGAACGTGGCGGACGATCAGTTCCAAGAGCAACTTGCCAGGGCGATTCCCATTCACACTGGTCGCGCCGATGTGCAGTTCTTTCCAGAGGGAGGCGAATTAGCCGCTGGCTTACGCAATGACGTCTATTTTCAAGCGCGGGATTTGCAGGGGCAGCCAATCCACCTCGAGGGCCGCGTCGTCGACGACGCCGGCAACGACGTGGCCCGGGCCGTGACCGTTCACGATGGGCGAGGCAAATTCGCATTCACGACGCAAGCGGGCACCGCTTATCAATTGATCGTGGATAAACCGGCCGGCGCGAAACAAGAGTTGATGTTGCCCACTGTTTCCTCTGACGCCGCGCTGGTATTGCACGCCAGTGGCCAGGTTTTCGATCCACAAGATCCGCTCGACATAACGTTGCGCATGCGCAGCCCTGATCGTTCGCTCGTCTTGGCGGCAGCCTGCCGAGGTGGTTTGGTCGGCTTGCAAGCGATCGAACGTTTCGATTTTCTGGATGTCGCGGACGGGACCAGCGAATGTCAACGACAATTGAAGTTGGCACCAGGAGCCAGCGGCGTCATTCGCGTCACCGTTTATGATTCCAGCGATGTGCCGCCAACACCGATGGCCGAGCGACTTGTTTTTCGCCGCCCAGCCAGGCAGCTGCAGGTCCAGGTCGATCCGATCGATTCCCTGCGATTGGGCGAACAGGTTACGCTCGGACTGCAAACCACGGACGAACAGGGGCAGCCGGCAGCAGCCACGTTGGGCATTTCGGTCGTCAAACAAGCACTGCTGAACGTCGCCAAGGACCAGTTCGCTAATCTGGAAACGCATGTTTTCTTGACGAGTGAAATTCGGAATGCGGACGAGTTGGAGGACGCGAACTTCTTCCTGGGAACAAGCGACGAAGCCGCCACGGCGATGGACCTGCTGTTGGGCACGCAGGGTTGGCGCCGGTTCGTGGAATCAGGACTCGATCAGATCGTGCAGGCAGATAGCGGGAAGCCCCTCCTTGCAGAAAACATGTCTGTGCCAAATGCCAAGTACTTTGACAAGAACGTCTCAGACCAACTTTTCGATCAACTTGTCCCCGTCGTGCTGGACAATCGAGACGCGATTGAATACGAGCGGGCTGTGCCTCCACCGTTAGCAATGTCCACCGCGAAACCGCAGTGGATTCGGTCTCGCGAAACGTTGTCGCAACGCTGGGGAACCGTATTAATGGTCGGCGGGTTGCTGGTATTGGTCGCGGTTCTCGGTTTGGCAATCACTCGCTCACTCGGCCGACCGCAGGTTTGGATCCCGTCGGTTGTAACCGCGGGAATTGCGACTGTGCTCGGCGTGTTCTGGATGGGATCACAGATGAATCCACTGGACAAGGTTGCGTACGCGCCCGGCAGTGTGGCCAGCAAACCGGCAGCTACGGCATCGACAAGCGACGAGGCAATCACGATGGATGCCATATCGGACAGCTCCACCGCTGCGGACGCTGAGCCAAATCAATACGAAAGAGCTTTCAAGCAATCAGAGGCTCTCCAACAACCTCTTGCGGTTAGCCCCAGGCAAGCGTTCAGAATGAAGGCTGAAGCGCCCCGCAGCGGGGCTCTTGGGCAACGACCTGAAGGTTTGCGATTCTCCGCTGAGGCAGCTGGCGGTGGTGGGTTTGGTGGAGGTGGGGCCGGTGAAAGCGCTGCGCCAGCTAATGCCGCCAAGAGGGGTGAGGCCGTTGGCAAGAGTGCCTCTTTCGACCGTGTGCGAGCAGAGTCGAAGGAACCGCGGCAGTTGCAAGTGCCCCGCCCAACGTCGACATTCGCCAAGGAACCAACGGCCAAAGCGAAAGCGGACACTGAAGATCTTGTAGTGGGACCAACCGCCGCACCGAAACCGTCCGAACCACAGCCTGCAGCCGCCGCGACGATCAGCGAGAGCGTGACACCCAAGGACGCGCCGTCGGCGGAAACGCCTTCACTCGAGACATTCGAACGACAACCTGTAGAGAAGAAGTTGGCCGAATTGGGGCGCAGATCTCACAGAGTCTACGTCAACGATTTCTTTCTGAGCGCCCGTCGAAGCGGCGCACCGTCCACGTTATTGTGGCAGCCGCTGGTCATCACCGATGCCAACGGACGTGCAACGGTCTCATTCCAGCTGCCCTCAGCTAATGTGACGTATCTGCTGCGAGCGGACGCACACGGCGGTGGCCGCATTGGATCTGGCAAGGCAATGATCGACGCCCGGCAACCGTAGGCAGAACTCAGTCGAGCGAAACGACTAGCGAGGCTGTGCCTCGGACCGACGCGAGCTATCGCGCGGTTGCATCGACCCGCTCCCCGACCAACCTGCGGTCGGTGCCCGTCACTGAGAACTTGACTCATTTGTAAAGAAAAACCTGACACAAGTTTTCTGGTGCTCTGTCAAGACTAAGAAATAGGGTTTTTGAGCCTGATTGTCGCCAGGCGACCAGTCTTCTTCAACCCTAAAATCAAAAATTGACACGGCACTCGAGCACGGATCGTCTCTCTTCGTGACCAGTCTCCTGACGGTTGTGGCCAGTCTCTTGACCGAGCCACTTGGTTGACCGAAGGTCTCCGCGTCGTGACAGTCCGAAAAATCTCGTGACGAATCTCGGGGCGTCGGCAACTTACTCGAAGACCGGTATCGTGCTGGTCACAATCCCCACCATGTGGGAATCGACTTGTCACTCCAGACTGACGATGACGCCATGAATATCACTCTTGCCGGTTTTGCGGCCTCGCTGTTCATCCTGTTGCTCGACCTCGTAACTGAAAACCAAGGTTGATCCGGTTGTGTGGCACATTGCTGTCCGCGGCCGTCTGTTGGCATAGGGATCGTCGCTTGATCAGCCACAATCTCGGTCGCAGTGACCGTCCGAATCTAGCCTCTCGGCCCAACCGAAACGGGCGATTGTCGGCTCCAAGGCCGCAAAGGCACGGCGAGAAGGTCTGTCTCGCGTCGCTTCCGAATTGTTTGGAGCGAACGGCACAACACGGACATTGACGAGCAGCTACAATGCTTCTGTTCTGAGGCGAAGCAGCTGGTCCACCACTTTGGAATACACCGTCGATGTCGGACTCGTTGAACGGATCGATCCGCATGTTCGAACGCAATCTGGTGGCGGATAGCGATGCGGCTGGTGTGTTATTCCATCGAAGTGTCTTTATAGTGTAGCAAGCATGAAGCGGAAACATCCGACCCTTGATGCCACGATTGCGTCCTCATCGCAACTAGCCTTCGTGCTCGATCGCTTCGAACAGGCATGGGAGACAGACTCCTCGCCAGACATCACGGGCTTCATCAAAGATGTCGCAGTTTCTGAGATGCGGCGAACGATGCTCGTCGAACTTGTGGCGATGGATCTTGAGTTTCGCTGGCGTCGGTATGCATCGAACGGCGAAGTCTCGGTGGCGACGAAAGCCTGGCTGATTCATGACTACCTCAACTCGTACCCGGAACTGGGGCCGCTTGAAAAGGTCCCATTGGTCTTGATCATCGAAGAGTATCGGGTGCGCCGGCGCTGGGGAGATCAGCCGTGTCACGAAGAGTGTTTCAGGCGGTTCTCCAACTTGGAAGGCGAATTGCAGGCTGGCTTGCTGCGTGTTGATCGCGAGCTGACTGCGGAAACTGAAGAAACTGCCGCCCACGATCGTCAGGAAGAACTGGGGGACTCGCGGGGCAGCACACTGCGAGTCCGTTGTCCACACTGTCAAGAGCTCGTCGAGACTGTCCGCGATGGCTCGCTGTTCGAGATCTCTTGCGAGTCGTGCGGCAACTCATTCAGTCTTGTAAGACCAAACGAAGATCAGCCAGTCTCTGGTGTCTACGACACGATCGCTCACTTTGATTTGCTCCAGCGACTTGGAGTAGGAGCATTTGGCGAGGTCTGGAAAGCCCGTGATCGTGAGTTGGATCGCATGGTCGCTGTGAAGATGCCTCGGAAGGGACAATTGGATGCCGAGGAAGCCGAGATGTTCTTGCGCGAAGCGCGGGCAGCCGCCCAATTGACGCATCCCAACATCGTCAGTATTCACGAAGTCGGCCGCGATTCCGATCGTCTGTATATCGTCAGTGACTTCGTCCCGGGCGACACGTTGGCCGACTACTTGAAAGATCAGCGTCCGACGGCGCGGCGAGCTGTCGAGCTCACTATTGTGATTGCACGAGCCTTGCATCACGCCCATGAAGCGGGCGTCATTCATCGTGATCTAAAGCCCAGCAACATCATGCTAGACGGCGCCAACGAACCGCACGTCATGGACTTCGGCTTGGCCAAACGTTCCGCAGGTGAAGTCACGATGACGATGGAAGGACAGGTTCTTGGCACCCCTGCCTACATGTCACCGGAACAAGCAAAAGGGTATGGATATATCGCTGACCGTCGGGCCGATATTTACTCGCTCGGCGTGATTCTGTTCGAGTTGCTCACTGGCGAAACTCCTTTTCGCGGGAACTTGCAGATGATGCTTCAGCAAGTTGGGTTTGAAGAACCGCCGAGTCCCCGGGAATTGAACGACACGATCAGCCGCGATCTGGATACGATCTGTCTAAAATGCCTGCAGAAGAGCCCCGATCACCGCTACGAATCCGCGGCATCTCTTGCCGATGATCTTCGTCGGTCTCTGAATCGTGAGCCGATCCGAGCACGGCCAGTCAGCAGTGCGGAACGGATCTGGCGGTGGTGCCGGCGGAAGCCAGCCATCGCCGGATTGCTTTTCACTGCGGGGGCAACGATCTGTACGCTGGTTGTGTTGGCCCTGGTTGGCTCTCAGTTGCAACTCGCACGCGAACGAGCACGGATTCTCGAAAAGGAAACCGAGCTTCATGCCGAGCAGTTACGATCTTCTAAGGAAGTTGCCTCGACGCAAGAGTATTACGCCGCACTAAGCAGCGTCCGCGAGCGCACGGCGGAGCGAGAGATGGGGTGGGCGTTTTCGGGGCTCGCCGAATTGGAAAAGGCGGCGGCGCTCCAAGCTGACGTAGTCGATCAACACACCTTGCGAAACGAGGCCGTGCGATGCTTGACCGGGGTCGATCTGCGGCAAGCTGAAGCCGAGATACCGAAGGGGGCACTGCAAACCCATCTCGTGGCATTTCATCCTCAAGGAAACCTCCTGGCAGTGGGCACGCTCATAAGTCGTTTTCCAGTGCCTGTCCGTATCTACGAGGTTTCCAGCGGTGAATTGGTCCACGACTTGTCCATCCCCAACCTAGCGCGATTGAATGGAATTCGTCATATCGCATTCTTCAGCGGCGGCGATACTTTGGCAGTCACAACTCGCTACGGCTACCTGCATCGGTGGGATCTCAGGCAATCACCACCAACACGTACACCGATCAAGATGCCTGTTGGTGATAACACGAAATTCTCCTTCGACGAAACTGGTGACGTTGCGTTCTATATTACGGAAAACAGACTCTACCGGTGGTCGGTGGCGGCCGAGTCCGAACCACAGTCTATTCTTGACGAAACTGTTCACAATCTAAAGGCAAGTGGTGACGGGCGTTGGCTTGCGGCAGACCGGTACATTCTTGACACTCGCAACAGTCAAGTGGTACGCGAACTTGACATTGACAGAGGTGCAAAATGTTTCAGCCGTGATGGGAGAATGCTCGCGATGGCAGATCCCGAGGAGATGACGATTGTTGAACTTGAATCGGGGCTTACTATTCGTTCGTTCAAGGATCCTCGCATTGAAGCCCTTCATGAAGATGGCAGGATACAAGTTGATTTTGCATCGAATGATTCGACCATTGTGACCGGTTCTGGGGACGGCCGAATTAAACTCTGGGATATCGCGAGCGGCAGCCTTCTGCTGAGTGTTCCTCTAGGAGCGGAAAACGTCTACCCAGTTGTCAGCCCCGATGGACGTGTGTTGGCAACGACATACAACAATCAGGCGATGCTGTACGACATAAATGGACCATCCTTGTTGACATCGACGGCACTGCAGGCCGGCACTCTGTGCGACTTCGACGTTGCGCACAATCAAATGTTGCTCGTTTGCGCGGCAGATCTGACTGAAGGTACACACGTCTCGATCTGGGAGGCTGATCGCGGTGTTGAGCTCGACCGTTGGGAAGTCAACACGACCTCCGAGCGAACTGCGCGCGTCGCGGTTCAGGAGGACGGGACCCGTTTGTTGCTTAGCCAACATCCGTCCAAGGCGATCCAGCTATGGGACCTGAATTCCGAGCGGACCAGCAGTTCCGCGGACACTGCGTCGCTCGTGTCGAGTGCCAGGATTAGGAGACCATCGCCGATAGCACTGTCGCGTGACGGAAACACGGCATGGACCATTAGCGATGAGTTACTTATCAACTCGTGGTCGCTCCCCGACTTCGTAAAGCAACTTCACTGGGATAACAAGATTATCGGGAATGCAATCGGTGTAGGCACGATAACAAGCATCGATGCGGGACTTGACTGGATAGTGGCCGGGACAAAGAGCCGCTCCGTTTATCTGTTTCATCGCACCGACAGCAAGCCGCGTCTTTCAATCAGCATCAGGGATGAAGTCAGCAGTGTCTCGCTCAGTCACGACGAATCGATTACAGCTTGCGGTACATTCGATGGACGCATTCACGTCGCGTCAATCCCAGGCGGACAACGTATCGCTGAATGGGTCGCTCATCGCGATGAAGTCACGTCCGTTCAGTTCGCGCATGACGATCAGCTCCTCGCAACAGGGTCTCGTGACGGTAGTCTCCGGCTTTGGCGGAGGGATGACGAGCATTTTCATCCTATTCTCACATTGCGGGCGTCGGGTTCTGTGGAATCCGTCCGCTTTTCGGGCGACGGAAGCCGGCTGTTCGGACGGATTCGGGGCGAGTCGGGTATCCGCGTTTGGGATCTTCAGGGGATCCATGAACGATTACGCGAGATCGATCTGGCATGGTAACCGTCTAGCCATCGCCGGATACGTCTGACGCGGCAGCGGGGCACTGTCCAGCCAAGACAACTGTCCGATTCTAGCACCCTCTCCCAAGTACGAGTTTAGCGTGCTCGTAAGATCCAACGCCGAAGGCGTTACACATCGTAGCCCAGGGTCAGCGGCGCAGCCGCGCCACCCTGGGTAAATGGAGTGGAAAACACTTGCACGCTGAAGGCGTGCGACAATCCCGAGATGTGCAACGCTTTCAGCGTTGATTTGGATCGTTCGGTATCGCGCCCCAGGGTGGCGCGTCGCGGCTGCGCCGCGTTGCTTACCCTGGGCTACGATGTACAACGCCTTCGGCGTTGTTCGTGTCTAACTCGGCTGCGGTGCTAGTGGAATGCGTGAGGCGAGGCAGCATCGCAACTTCTAGAGTTAAGATCCAGTCATCTCTCCCGAGTACATATTTAGCGTGCTCGCAAGATCCAACGCCGAAGGCGTTACACATCATAGCCCGGGGTCAGCGGCGCAGCCGCGCCACCCTGGGTAAATGGGGGTGGAGAACATTTGCACGCTGAAGGCGTGCGACAATCGCGAGATGTGCAACGCCTTCAGCGTTGATTTGGTTCGGTCGGCATCGTAACCCAGGGTGACGCGTCGCGGCTGCGCCGCGTTGCTTACCCTGGGCTACGATGTACAACGCCTTCGGCGTTGTTCGTGTCTAACCCGGCTGCGGCGCTAGTGGAATGCGTGAGGCGAGGCAGTCGACAAAGTCGGTGGACAGGCCGTCACAGGTGGCGACGAGGTTGGTGAGGATCTGCCAGCAGCGACGTCCGCCCTCAAGCGAGAGATGCATGATATGAAAACCGTTGCAAACCAACAACCAAATGGCGAGGAAGTCTGTCTCGGAAAGAAGGATGTTTTCAGAGTTCTGCCTTCAGCGCTTCGATGTTGCGTCTCATGATCGTCAGGTAGTCGTCTCCACGCTCGGCGGTCGTTGGTGGATGTTCGCAGGGCTGGAAGACAATGCTGTCGAGCCCCAACTGTTCTTTGAGTCGGGCCTCGATCGCCTTTCTGGGCGTTTGCTCCCAAAGGATGATATGGGCACGCTGCTTTTCTACCGCTGTTTGCAGTTGATCGAGCGTCTGATCGTCGGGCATTTCTTGCCCGTCGAGAAGGACGTTGGTCAGTTTCCCGCCGTAGCGACGAATTAGATAGTTATAGGCCGGATGTGAAGCCAGTAGATGTTCCTTTTTCAATTGGTCGGACAACTTGCTCAGTGCCTGGTCCAACGTGTCCAGGTCCGCCACGAGCGCGTCAAAGTTGGTCTGAAAATGTTCGGCGGACTCGGGCTGCAGTTTGGCAAGGCGGCGGTGAATTGCCTCGGCCTGCTTCTTGGCATGAAGGGGATCGATCCAAATGTGCCCGTCGATCCCCTCGTGACTATGCTCACCCTCGGGTCCGTGGCTGTGTGTGACGGCCCCTTCGTAACGCAAAAGTTCCTCGTTCAGCGAGTTGGACGTGTCCACAACTTTCGAATACGGCAAACTGATTTTGGAAATCCACTTCTC
>JASLRF010000388.1 GCA_030744095.1 Pirellulaceae bacterium
GCGCCGGTATCGGATCAGTTTCTGTTGCCAGGGCAGTTCACATACACCAAGGGCGGGGGGGGTGGCACGCTTGCGTTGGCTGCCGCCGGCGTCGTTTGCCTGCAGGAATTCGGTCAGTACGACGATTGGAGGATTCGCAAGAATATGGACGTGATTGCTGCGGCGATCTCCCAGTTGCCCAAGCCGAAGTCGCGAACCTTACCGTTCGATGCGTACACGTCGTATTACGTTGGCCAAGCCCTTTATCAAGTGGGTGGCGAAGACTGGGAGGAACAGTATCCTCGTTTGCGCGATTATCTGGTCGCCACACAGGACAACGGAAACAAGCCCGCGCTGAACGGATCTTGGACCGACAACGGCGCCAATGGTGGCGGAAAAGTTGGCGGTCGACCCGGCGAACTGTTTGGGACATCGGTGGCCTGCTTCCTGTTGGCAATTCCCAATCGCTATTTACCGATTCTGCAGGAAGGTAAAATCGAAAGCCTGCGTCGACAGTTTAGTACGGCCAGTGGTCCTTGATTCACTTCTTGGTATCGCCCCAGTTTCATCGTCCATTGCATCTTTCCGCCCGCAACTGTCCTTGCTCGCTATGAACCTGCTTCCTTCATTTTCCATCTGGCAATTCGCTATCGCGGGAGCGATCTTCGCCACTGGTCCCTTGATCATCCATCTGCTCAATCGTCGTCGTTTTCGCGTTGTGCATTGGGCCGCGATGGAGTTCTTGCTGCAAGCTGTGAAGCGCAATCGTCGTATACTGCAGTTACGGGACTTGATTCTCCTGCTGCTGAGAACCGCCGCCGTGTTGCTGTTTGGTTTGGCGCTGGCTCAACCGTTTCTGTCCGAAGGTGATTCCGAATTCAATGGCACGCAACCACTTCATGTGGTGCTTGTCATCGACAACAGCCTCAGCACCGGCTATCAGTATTTGGAGGGAAATCTGCTCGACCGTACCCGCCAACAAGCTCGACGCTTCATCGATCGCTTGCCCCAAGGCAGTTTGATTTCGTTGGTTCCGCTGGCAGGTAGCCAGCGGGAATCGAGTGTCGATCCGCACGCATCACGGGAGCACGCTTTGGCGGCGCTCGACCGGATCGAAGTGGTCGACCGCGCCGTCAGCTTTCGCAGGGCCGTGAACGAAGCGCAGCGAGCCAGTCAGGCCGCACCAAACCTGGCAAAGCGAGTCGTCTTTTTCACCGATCAGCAGCGTGGCGTTTGGAATGACTTGCAGAACATCGCCGCCGATCCCACGATGCCGCCCATGCAGATCGTCAACGTCGCGCCCGACGTTCGCGAAAACAGCTGGATCGCATCGCTGCGAGTGCAAGATGGGCTGGCGGACGTCGAAACGCCCACGACGATCCTGGTGGAAGTGGAGCATCAGGGCGAATCGCCGCGCGAAGATGTGCTGGTTTCGCTGTTTGTCGACGATGTGGAAGTGACTGCAAAAGCGGTCAACGTCGAGCCTGGACTTGGCCGACGCGAAATTGCCTTTGAACACATATTTGGGAAGCACCATCCCGAACCGGGTCGCCCCGCCTTCGTACCAGTTCGCGTTACACTGACCCCAGATCGCCTGCCGGCCGACGACCAGCGCCATCTAGTTGTCCCCGTCGTGACTTCCTTGCCGGTCGTCTTTGTCGATCAGTTCAACAACGAAACCGAAGATGTCGCAATCAATCGGATCGGCGAAACGCGACATCTGCGCAAGTTGCTGGCCCCGTCGTTTGGAACTCGCGAGAACCAAAGTCACTTGATTCGTGTACGACACCGGAGCATCAGCCAGCTAGACCGCGACCTGCTGGCCGATGCGCGGCTGGTGGTGGTGGCCGGTATTGCCGATCCAGGCACCAAAGTCGGACTGCTTCGCGAGTATGTGCAACAGGGTGGCCAACTCGTGATTGCAGCAGGTGGCAGTTTCAACCCTTCCGCCTGGACCAGTGCAGCATGGCAGAATGCCGAAGGGATTTTACCCGCACCCCTTTTGAATCAGCCGTTGGGTACTCTGCCGGAACAGTCAGGCGGACCGCTCAAACCGTTTTTCCTGGCGACGGAGAATCTAGAATCGCACCCGTTTTTTCGGCTAGCCGGAATCTCGGAAAGCGAGTTGCGTGATTTGTATTCTGAGCCGTTCTTCTTTCAGGCGGTGGTTGCCGACGTATCCGACGAATTGGTTGAACGGGTCAGGATGGCCGAAATGGACCGTTTGCGGACGACGTACCCTCGGCCGTCGGAGCGCGACGGTTCGAAACCACCAACCGATGACCCGCCAACATCGGACGCAAGCCAACGTTGGCTGCTTTGGGAAAGTCCCACGGTAGCACAGGACGAAGATCAAGTTCCCGCTGTTCCGGAAGAATATCAGCGTTGGCTGGAAAGTACTGCAACGGCCGGTCTGCCACGGGTGCTCGCGCGATTCACCGACGCTGATCACACGGCCTACCTGGTTGAACGTTCAATTGGTCGAGGCCACGTTGTGTTTGTTTCGAGCGGCTTGCTGTCAAATTGGAACACCATTGCCCAGACCAATGCAATGGTGTTGTTTGATCGGTTGTTGCGGAGCATGATCGAATCGACGTTGCCGCAGCGTAACTACGATTCGCCTCAGCAGATCGCGCTACCGCTGGTTACGAACGACCGGGCCATCGCCGTCTCGCTGACGCGACCGTCGCGCGAGGGAATTCCGGAATCGCTGGACATCGGATTCATTCGTCGTGACCAACTGGGTGTGACAGTCGGCAATCCGTTGCAACGCGGTCTATACAGGATCGCTGCACGGAAGCGTGATGAAACAACGGGCCGTGAAGACGATGATCCCGATTGGGAACTTGCCGTGACCGTCAACGGCCCCGCCAGCGAGTCCGATTTACGACCACTAACTGACGCACAGCAAGCCGAGTTGGCAGAACATCCTCGATTGACCCTGCTGGCCGAAGGCGAGCCGATCAATTTGGCGGGTGCCCAAACGCGTGGCCAGGACAGCTGGTGGTGGTTGATCTTCGCGGTGCTGATTCTGTTGGCCTGCGAAGTCGCGGTGTTGGTGTTGCCCGTCCTATTTGCCCGCCGTGCCCCATCCGCAACACCGTCCACTTTACCCTCTTTACCGCCCTGAGCCGTACGAATGAGATTCCTTGGTTGGCTGCTTGGCCTGAACGACGTAACGTCGATTGAATCGATCGAGGTCTACTTGTCCGCGCCTTGGGCCGAACAGAGGCTGTTTTGGGTGTGCTTTGGTGTTGTGGCGATGTTTATCACCGCGATCGTCTTCTACCGCCGTTTTCAGATCCGAGGTTCCGGATTCGCACGCACGATGCTGGGCTTCGGTCGTGGCCTCTTGCTGGCGATGTTGTTTCTCACATTGGCGGGACCGGCGTTACGAATCACGGCCGCGCGCGTCCGCCAACCTGTCGTGTACCTGCTCTTCGACGGCACGGACAGCATGACGATCCAGGATCGTTGGACCGATGCGGAACGCGAAGCTTTGGCTCAGGTGACCGGGCGAACCGCGGCGCGTGACGATGTGTCGACGGATCAACCGCCCGCATCGCGACTGGATTACCTTCGGGCTTTACTGCGTAGCGAAGATCGAAACGTCATCGACCGATTGCAGCAGGACGACGCCTGCCGACTGGAAGCATTTATTTTCGATGGAAATTCGACAAGCCAACTGAGACGGATCGGTGCGACTGACGACGGAAGTGCACTCGATTCACGCAAGCTTGCCGAACAACTTACGGCAACCGGCCAGGTAACGGCGCTTGGCGAAGCATTGGTGGATGTTCGAGATCAATCCGGCGCTGGGAACTTGGCTGCGGCAGTGATGTTCAGCGACTTCGCAAATAACTCGGGGCTGACGCCACTGGGTGACGAACGGTCGCCAGCCAAGGCGATCGGCGCACCATTGTTCACGGTCGGCTTGGGCGCGAAGGAGGCCGTCGATTTGTCGGTTGAATTGCAGACTGACCCCAAAATGAAGAAAGCGGAACGCACGACGTTGTTTGTTAAATTGCGTCAATCGGGGATGCAAGATCGCGTCGTGCGCGTTTCGGTGACGGCGCACCCGCTCAGCGGAACCGCCGCGATGGCCGGCGAGGTGATTCAGATCGGCCAGCGGGACGTGACGCTCGGTTCCACGGTCCAAGGCGTCGATTTCCCGTTCACTCCACAGGAAGCTGGGCAATTCGAGTTTGTGGCCGAAGTGGAACCGCAGGACGGCGAAATCGTCGACGACAACAATCGCTCGATGCGTCAAATCACCATTATCGACGATTACCTGCGGCTGATGTACGTTGCCAACGAGCCGTCTTGGGAATGGCGATTTGTCAAGGAGGTCTTCCATCGCGACCGGCTGGTTGGTATGAACGGCTTTCGGACCTACCTGAGTTCTTCCGACCCGCGTGTCCGCCAGGCGAACGTGCTGTTCCTGCCGACGCTAACTCCCAAACGGAGTGAGTTCTTTGCCAACGACGTCATTTTTTTGGGCGACATGCCTGGTGCATCGCTGTCACCGCGTTTCTGCGAAATGGTGAAGGAGTTTGTGGGGACAATGGGCGGCGGACTGGTCGTGATCAGTGGCCCTCGCTTCGGTCCGCGTGAATTGCGTGGTACGGCGCTGGCCGACATGTTGCCCGTGATCGTCGAGCGCGATACCCAGATGCGTGACGAGCGTGAATTCGCGTTGCGACTGACACCCCAAGCTGCCTTGCATCCGTTCATGAACCTCGGCAAGAGCGATGCCGAGAACATCAAGGCGTGGCAGAACCTCGACAAGCTGTCCTGGTATCAGCCGGTGGCGGCACTGCATGATCAGGCGCAAGCGCTTGCCGTGCATCCAACGGATAAATGTGCCGACGGAAAGACGCCTCAACCACTGATCGCGATTCGTCGTTACGGCAAGGGCGAAGTGGTTTACCTGGCCTGCGACGAGATGTGGCGGCTGCGTCGGAAATACGGTGAATTGTACTATCGGCAGTTCTGGTCGCAGTTGATCTACCGGCTCGGAATGAGCCACGCATTGGGAGCGGATAAGCGGTTCGTCGCGCGCGTCGATCGGCCGGAATATCGTGTCGAGGATCGCGTCACATTTACCGTCGAGGCATACGACGAAAACTATGAACCGTTGCTTGACGATGGGTTACCCGATCGCGCATTGTCCGCCGAATTGACATTACCCTCGCGCGGCTCCAGCCCGGACGAGACACGAGTGATCGCCGTGCCGATGTTGCGCCGCGGCGTCTTTGAAGCCCAGATCCCGGTGTATGCCGCAGGTACGTACCGTATCCGGGTGAAAGATCCCGTCACAGGTAACTATCAGGAACGCCGCTTTGAAGTAACGGATACGTCCGCGGAACACCGCACGGCAGTTCGCGACGCGACCCTGCAAACACGGCTCGCCGAAGAGACTGGCGGTCGCGCTTATGAACTGACTGAGGTCCATCGAATGATCAACGACTTGCCTTTGAGCGAAACCGTGGAACACGAAACGCGAAACCACGCACTTTGGAGCACTCCGCTGTGGTTTATCGCGGTGGTGGGACTCATGTTGGGCGAATGGCTGATCCGCCGAATGGTACATCTGCAATGACACAACTCGCACGCACACGCAACCAAGTCGTCGCTCTGCAGCGTCATCGTCTGCTAGTGAGGTGGGGGACCGCGCTGGCTCCCTTGGCAACCGGCTTGCTGTTGATTCTTGCTGCTTTCTGGGTGGTCGATTTTTTCTTCCAGCTGGATGCCGCTCAACGAACTGTGATGTTGGTGGTTTGCGGTTTATCTCTGCTCTGGGTCTTTCTGCGATATGCCTTGCCATTGTTGTCGCGCCATGAATCCACCATCGACGTGGCGTTGTTGGTGGAACAGCAGCATCGACTCGACAGTGACCTGGTTGCAGCCCTGCAGTTCGACGCGTCACCAGCGGTTAACTATGGGTCGCCGGAATTGGAAACAGCGGTGGTTGAGCAGGTGTCGGAGCTAGCGTCTCGGATCGACTTTTTTGAAGGCACGTCTTACGAACAGTTTTCGCGACGCGCGTTTATATTGGCGATCATTGTTATCTTGGCAGTCGCGTCCATCGTCGTATTCCCCGACCATGTGCGTGTCTTTTTTCAACGCCTCTTGTTGAGCGCTGATCACTACCCCACCCAAACCGTCATGGATACCGTGGTCGTCAACGGGAAGGTAGTCCTCTCGCGCGCCCAACATCCTACACAGCCCGTAGACTGTTCGGCGGCTCAGGGGCAACCGGTGACCATGTTCGTCCAGTGCATCAATGCAAGCCAAATGTGGAACAACACATCTCCTCTCTCAGGCGAACTTCGTATTACCGGAGTCGATGGCGGGAAGAAAACCGTACCCCTGGAACTGTTGCCGCTTACCGATCGGCTGGCCGGATTGGAAGAGGCCGCCATCCGCATTCAAGAGGCAATTGCGGACCCGAGTGTCCTCGTCGACCAATGGTGGTTGGACGAAGTTGCCCCAACGGTCGCGTTCGACGCGCCGCTGGCACGAACGAAATTACAGCGGGCGCCCGAAGACCGTGCAGCGTTGGACGCGGCGCTTTTAGAAATCCACCGAGCTACAGGATCGTGGCCTGGATCTTCCGCGGACTTCACCTTGTTTCACGGCCAATTCGAACGGCTGATCGAATCTATCGATTACCAGGTTCACATCGGCGACGCATGGACCGACCCGGCACGGATCCAGATGATTTCGCTGCCCGTTGTTACGCTTGATCTGAAGGTTGTGCCCCCGAAATATGTGGGCAGTGAGAATTCGAGGAAGCCAATTGGATCGCGACAACTGTCCGTGTTGGAAGGTTCGGCTATCAACATGTCCCTTAGCGTGGCGAACGAGAAACAGATCGAAGACGCTTGGGTCCGTGTTAGCAGTAAATCGGATACCACACGCTGGGATCTAGTGACGCGGGAGGATCAGCGAATGGTCTGGAGTCTCGCTGGCACGACGCCGTTTTCGAATGTCACAGAGGAATTCTCATTCGAGTTGCATGTGCGCGATACTGACGGTTTGCAACCAGAGAGTCCGATCCGGGGATTTGTGAGGTTGCGGTCGGACCGGTCGCCAACAGCCACCATGGAACTGGTTCATCGGGTTGTGCTACCAAATGCAAGGCCCGTGGTTGGTTTTCGAGTAACCGACGATTTCGGGATTGCTCGGTTGCTCTTGCATCTGTCCGTCCAACGACAACACAATGAAGTTCCCCCCGCGGGCTCCCCCCCGGAACCAACATCCGCTGACCTACGCACTCAGGAGATTCCGTTAGAAGCAGCTTGGTTGCCCGCCGACAAGCTCCCTTACCATGGTCGATACGAAGTCAACATGGCTGCCTTGGAGTTATCCAAGGGAGATCAAGTGAAATTGACGATTGAAGCTGTCGACTACCGCGGCGAAACACCTGGCAAGTCAACTCTCAGCGAAGCTGTGGTCTTGGACATTTCTGATGAAGCGGGCGTCCTTGCCGCAATCGCCGAAGCAGACGAAAATTCAGAAGAGCGACTAAACGAAGTCATCAAGGAACAATTGGGAATCGGAGACGAGCAATGACGCATCATTCGGCTACCGTGTGGATTGTGTTGATCGCCGCTTGGGTTTTCTCGCTGTCGAGTGCCCCATTGTTGGCGCAAGACGTCGAACTCGATGTGTTGCGACAAAAGCAGCGTCGCCAGGAAAAGGCGCGTGGTCTAGCGACCGAGCTTGTTTCCAGCGTACTCGATATTCAATTGCGGCAGCTCAAGGAGAACCAGCTCGAGCATCTTCCGATCTACTCAGAGATTAAGTCGATGCGTGGCAACCTTGACAAATTGGTCGAGCATGAAATGCAGGAAGTCGTAAAACTGCTCGTCGAAGCTCAACAAGGCGAAACGACCCAGCAACTGCGGAAGGTCAATGAAGCCCGCAACGTCATTCGCGAAGTTGTCGTGGCGTTGATGGCGGAACGCCAGAAACTACTCAAGCGATTACGCATCGCCCGCATTGCGGCACAAGTTCGCCAGCTCATTCTGCTCGAACGCGACACCCTGGACCAAACAAAGGAACTGCCCGCGGCCAAAATCGACCAGCGTGAACAACTGACGCTGGATACGATTCAGGACCAGCGTGACATCACGGCCATTTACTTTCAGCTTGTGGCCGTATTGAGCGACGTGAGCGATTGGGGTGGCCCGATCGCCACGGGCGCAACTGAAGGACTGCGCGTGCTGAAAACCGCACAAGTCAAGCAACAGTTGCAAGTGATCGCCACTTCCCTGCAGCAAAGCGAGATTGATGCAGCCGTTACGAGCCAACGTAACGTGATCAAGGGACTCATGGCCTTGCTCAAGGTGATCGAAGATACGCAAGGCCTCATCGGTGCCGATCGCGAAGCGGCGCTGGAGATGGTCCGCGAAATGATCAAAGAACAGGAAGAACTGCGCGAGACTGTGCGAGAAGACGATCTGGTTGAGGAAACGGCCAAAGATGAATTCGCGTTCGAACAGCGTCAGATCCAACAGAACCTCGGCACGTTGGCCGAAACGTTGGCCGACTTTCCGGAAGTCGATCCGCTCGTTGCCCAATCGCGCGAATCGGCCGCGCAAGCGGAAGCTGAACTGTTTGAGGGCGACAAGACCGAAGCGCTGCTACAGCAAGGTCAGGTCGTCGGCAGCTTGGCGGAAATCGAACAGCAACTCCAACGTGCGCTCGAACCGGACTCGGCAGACAAGACCGCGGATGAACTGGCCGAACAGGTTAAGCAACTCGAGAAGCTCGACCAGTCACTCGATCAAGCTGTTGCCACGCAGGAGAAAGCGACGGAGCAGGCCGAAAAGAACGCCAGAGCAGCTTTGCAGGCCGAACAGCAAGTCGCCAAACAGCTTGAGGCTGCCGAGCAATTGGGCGAATTCTCGCGGGGGATCGAATCACGGTTGGACGATGCGAAGGACGCCGTTGAGGCTGCCGCGAAGACCACCGCCGAGATGCAACCCGAAGCTGCCCAAGCCAGGCAGCAAGACACCCAGCGTGCCGAAGACGTATTGCGTCAGGCCGCTGCCGAGGTCAAAGCGGAGTTGGCGGACACCAAACGCCGGCAGCTGGCCGTCGAGGTCGGCGAATTGGCGCGGGCAGCCGAGGCGCTGGAACGTGCAGCGGCGGCGGAACGCGAAATCGCCAGTGCCGCTGCCGACGCTTCACAAGCCGATGGATTGACTGAGGAGAAGGCGGCTGCCTTGGCGAAAGAACAGAGTATCGTGGATGCGGTTGCGGAAAAGATCGCCGAGGGGGTGAAGCAGACGGCACCGACAGCCGCGCAGCAGATCGTCGCTGCCAAACCACCCGCCCAGGAAGCGGCAAGACACCTTGCCGCAGCCCAGAAGCAACCGGGGCCCGATTCCAAACCGGCCGCCGCAGGGGCCGCTGATGCCGCTGACAAGTCGGCCCAGCAGCTAGAGACAGCAGCAGCCGAATTGCGTAAAGCCGCCGGGACCGCAGCCCAGGAACTAGCCAAACAAGCCGATGAACAATTGCAGCCCGTCGCTGCCGCTCGTAAGGCTGTCGAAGGCACGCTAGCCAGCCTGCCGGAAGATTCCACCGCCAATCTCGCGCAGCTCCAACAGGCGAGCGCCGACGTCGCACAGGCGCGGATCGAGCAAATGAAAGCCAGTGGTCGTGCACCCGCCGCCGCCGCGCAGAAGATGGCTGACGCCATTGCGAAGGCTCAAGAAGATCAACAGGCTGCCAACCGCGCCGCCGAAGCGCTCGCCCGCGGTACCGCCTCCACGCCGTTGGAAGCATCCCGCAAACAAGACCAAGTGGCGGAGCAGGCAAAGCAGCTTGCCAAAGATGTCTCGTCTGAAGTGGCGAGCAAGTTGAAGGCGGCCGTGGAAGCCGCGGCAAAAGCTGCCCAGGAAACGCTCATCGGTAAACCGCAGGATGCGCAGGCGGCTCGTGACGCTACTGCCGCCGCGCTCGACGATGCCTTGGCTACCGCAATACAAGAGACGCGTGATGCGGCCGAACAACCAGCTGGCGCTCCCAACAAAGATGCTCAAGACACCGTGGGCGACCTGGCCGGGAAGGCCAAGACGTCCGTCGGTGATCGACCCGCCGATGTTGCCGATGCGCTTGTCGAAGCGCGGCAGATGTCTGACGCCGCCGGTAAAGCGCTCGATGCGGATAACACGGACGCCGTCGAGAAGAACCAGAAGCAGACAGCCGAAAATCTCGACAAAGCAGCCCAAGGATTGGCTGAAGCAATCAAAGCCGAAAAGAAGAAACAACAAGAACAGCTGGCGCAACAGTCGAAGGAGAGTGGTCAACTTGCCGATCAGGCGGCGACTCTCGACACGGGCGCCACTGCCGCGTTGCGTCAGGCGCAGCGTGCCGCCGAGCTGATGGCGGAGACACAAGTCCGGCCAACCGACGAAAATGCAACTGACGAGAACGCCATCGACTCCAACGATTTGGCGAAGACCAACAAGGATGTCCAGCGCGGTCTCGAGCGGGCTGTAGCGAGCCTGGCCGCTCGCCAACAACAGCTGCAACGTGACAAAGATATCGCGGAAACACTGATGCAATTGGCGATGCAACAACAACAAGCCCGCGACGAAATCGCCATGCAGGCAGACGCGCTGAAACAGTTGGCCGGCAAAAAGCCTACTCCACCGGCTGAGACGACGGACAAACGTCCTGGCGATGTCCCGACCGACGCCACACGTCGCGAGCAGCAACTTGCCGCAGCCCAGGCACTCGAAACGGCCTCTGAGAAGTTTGCTCAGGCGCAGCGCGCAACCGGCGAGGGCGCGGTTGAAGTTTCGGGACAAGAAGAAGTTGCAAATCAACCGATTCGCCAAGGTCTGGAAACGGCTGCTCAATTGGGCCAACTGTCCGCAGCGCTGCCTGCCGAGGCACTTGCGCAAGCCGGCGAACCGACGGATGCCACACCGGCCGCGGAGGGCAATCCCACATCCGAAAGCGCACCACCGACGGGCGAAGGTCAGACGCCAGCCGGTACCAGCGGAGACAGTGCCAACGCGCCCACAGAAGGCGCGGCGCAGAACTCGCCGCCCGGCGACGCGCCGTCCGAGGCAACAGCTGCGACGACGGAACTGGGCAACCGGTTTGTGCCAGATTCACCAGAAGTAACCGCTCAGCAGATTGCTGGCAGTGAAGCCCTAGCGGAAGCCGCCCAAGCGTTGGCGCAGGCCAGCCCGACAGCTCAGCCTGCTGCAGGTGACACGCCGTCCGGCGAAGGCGAACCAAGCCAATCCACACCGCCAGCAGACGCGCAGGACAAAACTGCCAAGACTTCACCCACTGCAACAACTGGCGGCGCTTCCGCGGATGGGGAAGCTCAAGAGAACCAGGAAGCGGAGGATGCTCCATTGGAACTGAATCCAGCCGCCAAAGGTGATAGCCGCAGCGACAAGGAAGGAAAGAGTAACGGCACGACACGTAATTTTCAGACCGAAGGCTGGTTCGCCAAGCTACCGCCATCGCTGCAAAAAGCGATTCAAGCTAAGGCCCGCCGCCGCGCGCCGCGTGGTTATGAACAACGACTTAAGCGCTATTTCGAGAGTATTGATTGAACAATTGTCTGCCATCCGGGCAGGTCCCAATTCACTTACACTACCACAGCACTCAGCGACGAAAGCACCATGACTGAAAACCATCCTGACGATGTTGCCGCCGTACAACGGTGCCAAGAATCCTTTGACCGCATTAAGGCCGAACTTTCCAAGGTCATTGTTGGGCAAGACGACGTGATTGAACAAGTCATGGTCACCATTCTGGCACGTGGCCACGCCTTGCTGGAAGGTGTACCTGGTCTGGCTAAGACTTTGCTTGTCAGTTCTCTGGCCAAGGCAATGCATATGTCGTTTCATCGAATCCAGTTTACACCTGATCTGATGCCCAGCGACGTGACGGGCACCGAGTTGATTCAAGAGGATCCTGAAACTGGCGAACGAGGATACAAGTTTCTTCCTGGTCCGATTTTTGCGAACCTGTTGCTGGCGGATGAAATCAACCGAACCCCACCCAAAACCCAGGCCGCGATGCTCGAAGCCATGCAAGAGCGTCACGTCAGTGCGGGCGGCAGCCAACACGATTTGCCTGCCCCCTTCTTCGTGCTGGCAACACAGAATCCGCTCGAGCAAGAGGGCACCTACCCACTGCCCGAAGCACAGCTGGACCGTTTCCTGTTGTACATCAAGGTCAATTATCCGACGGGTGCCGAGGAATGGGAAATCGCTCGGCGCGTGACGACGGGTCAACTTGGCGAAATTGAACCTTGTATCACCGGCGATGAGATCATCGCATTGCAGGAGCTGGTAACGCGAGTTCCCGTCAGTGATCAGGTCCTGGGCTACGCCTGGGCATTGGTTCGCGCGTCGCGTCCAGGCTCCACTGAGGCACCCGATTTTGTCAACCAATGGGTGAATTGGGGTGCCGGACCACGGGGCGTTTTGACGCTGGTGACCGCCGCAAAAGCTCGAGCGATTCTGCATGGCCGTTACCACGCCGCGGCCTCGGATGTGAAAGCAGTTGTCACGCCGGCGCTGCGCCATCGATTAGCGGGCAACTACACGGCGCAGGCCAATAACGTCGACAGCGAACAGCTGATCAAAATGTTGATGGATGCCGTGCCCGATGATCGGCACTACGAGAAGCCTGCAGCATAGCAACCTAACTGGACAGCGACACTTCAGTCCTGAAAGGGGTCGGGAGTCTCTTTCGAATGACGACCCGCATGCTTCGGAGCAGACCTTGACCTAAAAGACTCCCGACACCTTCGCACCCGCCGGCAGCGTTTCGGCAGTTGACCTTTCCAATTTACCCCTGAGTACCCCATGGCCAAGTCGGTTCTATCGCGATATTTGGATCCTGACGTACTGACGCGAGTTGCGGATCGCCATTTCGATCCAAAGGAGCTGGTGATCGGTAATCTCGCCGGCGCGCACAAGTCGCCGCTGTCGGGCTTCGCCGTCGAGTTTGCTGGCCATCGTGAGTATGTGCCTGGGGACGACCCTAAGCACATCGACTGGCGCATCTATTTCAATCGCGACAAGTACTTTATCAAACAATACGAACTGGAAACAAATTTTGTCTGCCATCTGATTTTGGATATCAGCGCTTCGATGCGCTACGGCGACGGTCGCCAACAGAAGCTCCTGACCGCCGCACAGATGGCCGCCACGCTAGGGTACTCCGTCATCCGGCAAAGCGATAAAGTTTCCTTAACCACGTTCGACAACCAGATTCGGGGGGTCATCACACCTAGTAATTCCATGGGCCAGATCATGCGGATTACACAGCACCTCGACGAAACCGAAGCCGTGGAGAAAACCGACATCGGCGATTGTCTTGACGATGCCGTGAGTCGAATGGGACGACGTGAAGTCGTGATGATCTTCAGCGACTTTTTCTGCGATCTCGAGAAGCTCGAAATGTCACTACAACGGATGCGGTACCATCGCCACGAGGTCGTTCTGTTTCAAGTGCTCCACCACGATGAAGTCGCTTTTGAATTCGATACCATGACCAAGTTCGTGGGACTCGAAATCCCTGACGAACTGCTAACTCAGCCAGAAGATCTTCGCGATGAATACCTGAGGGCAATTCGGAAGTTCAATGACGATCTGCGGAGCATGGCAGAACGCAATCAGAGCGAATACGTCCTGGTCGACACCGGACGCAGCTTGGGTGAAACACTCAGCGACTACCTGAATCTACGTAATCGTGTGAGAAGTCGAAGTTGACTGATCAACAGTCCATCACCTGGACTCATGCGGTCTGCCGTTAATCAAGTTGTCGATGATCTGATTACCGTGGCCGCTGACCACTTGCGTTGGCCGGGTTATCGTCTGTCGATTTTCCTGTGATGATGTCGATCGCTTGCCGGGCTGCCGCGCGGACATCGTCGTTGTCGTCATCAAGTCGGCTCCGCAGCGCGGGCAAGGCAGGTTTGGAAGCCACACCAATCTCGGCCAAGGTGTCGACTACAAACAACCGTGTCAAGGCATGCTCGGTCTCCAGCAAGTCAATCAGTCCAGGCACGGCGCCTGCGCCAGCCTCGCCCAGTTCGGAAAATGCATCGGCTACGTCCCAGGGTGCGTCGATTTTCTGAAACTCCTCCAGTAGCACGCGGACGACAAAATCGGACTCGCCGGCAATCTTCCAGACGGCAACGGCTGCAGGCACGCGGGCTCGGAAGAACGGTCGATCGATCGCCACTTTGAGGGCCGGCACAGTCTCTTTGGCCGGCGGCCCAATTTTCGCCAACGCCTGCGCAGCCGCAACCCTCACCGGGTGCAGTTTGTCCTGGAGTGCGTCACTGAGCGCTGGAAGCAACTTTGGGCCGGCCGCGATGCCGATATCTCCGAGTGCCATCACGGCGTTTCGGCGAACCGACGCAGAGGCCTCATGCGTCAGGGTGATCAGTCGATCGACGGTGGGTAGCGCGGCTGGCGAGCCAATGCTCCCCAACGCGCGACACGACCAATACTGAGTATGCAGGTTCTTGTGATCCAGCAACTTGGACAAAGGCATCACGGCCGAACTACCCGAGGGACCGATTCCAACCAAGGCTTGACAAGCCATATGTCTGAGGACATCATCCTCCGCCGCAAGCAGCCGAATCAACTTAGGGACAGCTGGCTTCGCCGGAGGCCCGATTTCGGATATCGCGATACACGTGGCGCGAACAACCATTGGATTGGCGTCTGTCAGCCGCTCGATTAACGTGGGGAGCGACTCGTCGCCGATCCGGCCTAGTGCCAGCGAAGCGATATACCAAACTGGACGACCACTGTCGTCGAGACTTTGGTCCGTCATTTTGTGCAACAAGGCGTTGGCCGCAACGGTGGCGGCTGCCGGATGGGCCTTTAATGCATCGGTTGTTGCAATTCGAATCCGCTCGTCGCCATCAACAAGGGCCACGATCAGCGCGGAGACAGCCTGTACGTCAACTTGATTCGCCGCGGCTAACTCGCGCGCCGCGGCAGATCGTATTTCTTTGTCGTCGTCGGCCAAACGGCGTACCGCGCCGGCAAGGCTCGACGCGTCGTCGCTCGTTTCTTCACATGGGACATCTATCGAACTGCCCAGGACCAACGCGGCAACCAAGACCAGAAACACCCAGCGATTCTTCATCGGAATTCCCTCACGAAAGACGACTTCGATGACCAGTCGAGCAACAACGACAAAGGTAGAAGATTAATGGTGGCAGTGGTGACGCGCCCGATCTTTCTCAGAGGGATCGTATAGTTTTTGAGTTATTAGTTTGCTTCGGGTTTGAACCTCATTCCCAAACTCCGTTCGGTAACGCATGTCCCCGAGCTTCGCATCGGAGAAATCGGCAAGACCGTGGACGGTGACGTTACGTTGGATCAGGACCATAACTATTGGGTCCAAATGTCCCTCGTAAACAACCTGTCTCAACAAACGCCCACAACGGTCCAATCAGCGGAATAATATTAATGAGTATCCACCAACCTGACTTGTCTCGGTCGTGCCAACGCTTGACTTGCACAGCGAGGGAAATCCAAATCAGCGGAATATAAAGTAATAGAATCCCTGCAGTCGTCACCGGAGAATCTTCACCAAAGGCGACAATAAGACCGAAGATCGCCGCATAGAAAACAAGGGTGACGCCTAGCGAAACGCCCCAATAGACTCGCCGCGGGATACGCCCTTCAAACGAAAACAGAATCCGTGTAAGTGTTGGCTCTTCTCGAGGCGGTAACGGTGAATCATCACTAAATATCTTTCCGGCCTTTGGTGCTTCATATGGATTCTCTGAATTCATCTGGACCAGTTCCTCATGAAACACCCACCGGGAGCCATCGTCGTCACTGCCCTGAACGAGTGAGACGACATCGACTAGAAAGATACCATCTTTAGGAGGCACCTGTAGAAACCAGGAAAGAAATGAGGAACCGCGAATGAACGCCAATGCACACAAATTAATGGACCGCCTTAACGTTCATTCGCGTCCCTTAGCGGTTTTACGCCTCTGCGCTTACGACACACTAGCAAACTTTCTACAAATAGATCGCTTGTAACAGATTCTTCTGTACAAATGAGTCAAGTTTTCAGCGACGGGCACCGACCGCAGGTTGGTCCGGGAGCGGGTCGCCGCAACCGAACAAAAGCTCGCGTCGGCCCGAGGCACAACCGCGCTAGAAGCGACAGCCTTGGATAGGATTTTACAGATCAACAGGGTATTGTGGACCTCATGTAACGCTCGCTACGGCCACATTGCCACCGATGAGATGCGAATCCAGCTCGAAA
>JASLRF010000389.1 GCA_030744095.1 Pirellulaceae bacterium
TCATGGTTCCTGGCCGAGGTGGTCGGGACATCGTGGATGGTGAGACGTTCCTGGTCGAATTTGACGACGGCATGGGAACTGTGACCAGCGTCACGTTCGAGTTTGACAGTAACAACAGTTTCGGTGCGCTCAATACGCAGATTCCGTTTACGCTTGGCAACACGCAGGATCAGATTGCGGACGCAATCGTGACGGAGCTAGTAAACGCTAACCTGAACCTATTCCCCAGCAATCAGGGCAGCGGGGATGTTCATCTTGGCAGCACGGGTGCCAATAATGTAGACATCAGTGGTGCCCCGAATCTTACGTTGACCGGCGTGGCTCAGGGCGTGGCGGATGGCGAGACGTTTTCGATTAGCAACGGCACATTTACGCGGGTCTTTGAATTCGACTCAGATCCATTCCCAGGCAACGCCGTGGGCGTGCGGATTCCGTTTTCACCCGCTGACACGGCCGACCAAATTGCGCAGTTAGTCGCGACAACGGTGGCGGGTGTCGGATTGGGACTCAGCCCTTCTGCCATCGGTAACGGTGACGTTCACATCGGTGGTCAAAGCAATCCCGGTGGGTCGCCAAATCATACACTCATCACGCCGGGTCCAGCGTTGACACAGTCCGGATCCCCCGGGGTTTCCCAAATGCCGTTGCATTCGGCGGTGGACTTTATTCCTGCATCCAGCTTTACTGGCGTGCAAGTTGCCACCAACATTGTGGCGAGCATCCAGACTGCCAGTGCCGCCGCCCTGACGATTCCTGTCCCCGCCGGCAACCTGTTGGTTGACGGTCAGATCGAAGTCGTTAACGACAACGGTACCTTACTGACCTTCGAATACGACGATGAAACGTCGCTCAACGCACCTCCGGGAACCGTCAGCATCGCGCCACCTCCGGGTGTGCTGGGCGTTCGGCCTGGCAACATCCGTGTGCCCTTTGTTCGCGGCGGGATAGCTACGGTCGTCATAGGCGGCAATACCTCGCAAGTTCCAATTCCACCCACCTCGGCGAATCAGAATGCCCTGAATTTTCTCCAGGCGGCCGCCCAAAACGTCAACTTTGTCAACGTCCAGCAGGGCTTTACCAAGGGGACTGAGAGTTCGGTTGTCTTCAGCCTGTTCAGTCTGGAAGCGACTGCGCAACAGGTCGACGATCTGGTCATTGTCAATGGGCGAGGTATCAGCTATCTGCCAAACGCGACCACACCGCTGAATCGCTTGCAAGTGACGGATCAGATTCCGGTCGAAGAGATCGCCGCGCCACCTTCAGCGACGGCAGATTTGATTGCCCAGGCAGTGGCGCAACGCGTTAGCGCGCATCCGCAATATACGGCTGGCGGTCGGTTCAACCGCATCAATTTCCATGGTGCGACAAGTATTGATTTCCGAGGTATGCTGGTCACGCAACCCAATGGCAGTTCAACGCAGATGTGGGTTGATGCGGGCAGTGCACCTGGCGTGTCCCCTGGCAACGAACCGATTTTTGCGTTGGCGAGCGATCTGTCCGGCGCTGGCAATTCGGCTGCTCCCAATGTTGCAACACGAATTGCCACGGCAATCAACACATCCCTTGGCCCAGACGTGGTTGCCACGCGGACGGATCAATTCGTCCGTCTGAACAAAGGTCGCGTGTTTGCCGATCCCCCGATCATTACCGCTGGTGAAGGTCCGGGTGGTTCGATTACTGGTTTGACGATTCACAACGGCGAAATGTTCGCGGTCAGCGACCAGGGCGGTTTTTATCGTGTCGTGAACCCCGCTAGTGCGAATGCCACGGCAGTCTATATCGATAGTTCCGCCAACGATCTTGTGGGGATCCAGTTCGCGGCTCTTACGGCGGCTCCCGACAATGTCGAAGGTGGTCGCTACTCGAACATGCTGTTTTCCATCGACGTGAACGGACGGCTGTACGCCTTCAATACTCCAACCCAGAATATCATCCAAGGTCGAAATGAGGTTCAACGGCTTGCGATCGCGGGGGCGATTGACGGCACGTTCACGATTAGTTGGCGTGGCGAAACCACTTCGCCGATTCTGTATCGTGATCCGAATAACAACAATGCCCTCGTGAGTGGTGCCCAGGTGCAGGCCGCCTTGGAGGGACTCAGAGGCATTGATCCCGGCGATATTTTCCTCACACCGCAGGGCCGTTCGTCAAATTGGCGCATCGAGTTTAGGGGCCAGTTTGCCCAGGAAAACGTTCCTGAGTTCCTGATCGACGGCGGCGGCTTAAACGGCAATGCGACGGTGGCCGTCAACACGATCATTCAAGGTCTGGCCCCACAAGACCGGAGTGATGTTTCGCTGCAGCCGATCTTCCTGGATGGTGCCACCAGCGCTCCGACAGGCGTTTCACGCGCCCACGGCCTGGGTTTCTCCTCGTTGGACACTAACCTGTTCCATTTCACGCCTCCGAATCCGGTGGTTCGCGCGGCTACGGATATGGACGTTCGTCTGGGTCTGGCGGCTTTACCCGGCGCGCCGATCTTGGTGGACGAACAACAAAACGCCCTTGGACATGGAATCAATCCAACCTTTGACGGTAGCCGTCTACCACCTCGCATCCCAGGTGGCAGCAGCTTGGCCTTTGGCTTGGGTAATGTAAACGGTGTGCCGCGAACGTTCGACTTCGCTGGCGGTGCCCATGGTTCGGTGGTCAGCAACGAGTTCGACCTGTCGAGCTATTCTGCAGCCGACCGGCCTGTCTTGTACTTCAACTATTTCCTAGAGACCGAACAGATCAACGGGCCAGTCACCGGCCTGCCCGATATGCGCGACTCCTTCCGCGTCTTTATTGCGGACAACATTGGTGATTGGCAATTGCTGACGACCAACAATGTTGACTCGAGCAACCGGCCGTATGAACGAACGGGCGTACCCGGTGACGTGTTTTCGCCATTTGACGTTCAACCGGTTTTTGACTTTCGCGTCACGCCGGGAGCCGATTGGCGCCAAGTTCGTGTGCCACTCGATGCTTTCGCCGGCCGCGACAACCTACGATTGCGATTCGATTTCACCACCGCCGGTGACATGAATGTCGGTGACATCGCGCTCAGCGAACGAAACACCACCGGTTCTGAATTGCGAACCGTGGGCGGTGTTTATTTGCGCGACGGTCAAACGTTCCAGATCGACTCTCAAGTCTTCGAAGTCGAGTCCGGTTTTACCGTGGTGACACCTACGGGAGCTCAGATCCCGGTACAAGGCGATCCCAATTTCCCGACCGGTGAGACCTTTGAAATCACGGATGATCAAGGTAATACTCAACTCTTCCGCTTTGTCGATAGCCAGAACTTCCCCCCGAATATCGTCGTCAAGGACGGCCAACGGTTTATCGATGGCGACGTCTTCGATTTGACTGACGGTACGTCGACCGTGTCGTTTGAATTCGATACCGGATTCGTGGTTCAGATTCCAGCGGTGGGTGCTGACGAACTGAATGGTGGAATCGCGGACGGTGATACGTTTGTTGTCGACGATGGCACGGGCGTGAACCCTCCGATCACATACGAATTCGATAAAGACGATGTTGTCATCATCGGCAATCAAGCCATCAACATCACAGACGACCTGACGCTGCTGGTTCCGACCCAAGCCGGAATCAATCGGATCGCCGATGGCGATCGGTTTGTGGTCAGCGATGGCGCGTCGACGATCACGTTCGAGTTTGATTCCAACGGAATCGCCGATCCCGCCAACGTGGTCATCAACATTCGTGATAGCTTTGTTTTGCAGGTTCCCGTGGAAGGCGGTCGGACCGGTGGCATCGCCGATGGTGAGACGTTCGCCATTACGTTTGACGACGGAATCAATCCACCCAATGTCGTGACGTTCGAGTTTGATAGTAACGGTGTATTCGTCGACATCAACCCTGCCGACGGTAATCCAGATAACGTCCGGATCGTCTTCGACTCGTTTAGCACTCAAAGCGACATGGTCGCGTCGATCACGCAAGCGATCGACGGTGCTGGCTTGGGTCTGACAGCGAATGACATTGGCAACGGTCAAATCGTTTTGGACGGCACGACCGCGTTCCATTCCGTCGATGTGTTCGGAACGCAGTTCTTAGGATTGAGCGTCTTGACCATTACTCAAGACCAGATCAGCGATCGGATCGTGACCGCAGTCGCCGGCCAAAACCTGGGACTGACGCCAGTCAATTTGATGGGTGGCACGGTGGTGCTCGGTGGCACCACTCCACAGCACACATTGAACGCGGGCGGCTCGATCAACTTGGGTCAAACGGTAACGCCTCGTACGCAAGCGGACATTGTGAATCGAATCGTGGCCGCGGTTCAGGCACAACAGGGGAGCCTCGTGACGCCGACGGGACTGGGCAACGGTCTGATTCAGTTTGGCGGTCAACTGAGCCATACGGTGGACACGACCAACACACTCTTGGCACAGTCAATTCTTCCTGCCTTCACGATGCAAGTACCCGAAGGCGGTGGATCGTCGATGACCGATGGTGAGACCTTCACCATTTCTGAGGGCTCGAGCCCGCCGATCACCTTCGAATTCAACAGCACTGGCAGCGTCGGTACGGGGCATCGCCCAATCAGTTTCGCGACACTGGATTCCAAAGAGGAGATCGCCGACGCGATCGTTGCCGACGTGATTGCTGCCAACATCGGACTCACTCCGATGCACATGGGCAGCGGCTCGATCTTCCTGGGAGGCACGCTCGGTAAGGACGTGATCATTGACTTTGCGACCACACCGAGTGTCTTGCAGGTCGGCGCGCCGGATCCAAACAGCACCAACCAGATCA
>JASLRF010000390.1 GCA_030744095.1 Pirellulaceae bacterium
CGGTGGCGGCGGCCCGTGACGAATTGCTGACGCACGACCTGGTGGCTTACCAGACGCCGCTGACCCAGGTGCTCTCGTTGCCCATTCCGGGGCGTGTCGAGCGAGGCGGGCGAGACGCACTGCACGGGTTGCAGGCCCTAACCCAATCGACGGCATCGTGTTGGATGTCATTCTCCGCAAGGTGCGTGAGATCAAACGGGCAACCGGGATAAATGTGCCGTTCCCCGAAGACAGCAAAAGCATTATCGACACCATCGCTCAAGCGTTGCTTGTCAATCCTGACCGGCGTATCTCAACACATAGGGTTGAGAACCAACTGAGTTTCGATTTTGACGAATTCGACGAAGCCAAGACAGCGAAGCTTGAAGCCAGCGACAAGATGGATCGCATGGCGGAACAGGAAAAGACCTCTCGCAGCATCTTCGCCCAGAACGCCATCAAGGCCCATGAGATCGAAGCGGATCTACGAGAGACCGACGAAGCCATCGGTGATCCAAAGGCCGTGCAGGATTTTGTTTTCACGACTGTCAACATCCTGCTGGGGGCGCAGATTATTGAGTTTGAAGACGGCTACAAGCTCTTCACCAACAACCTGCCACCGGCACTGCGGTCAACGCTCGCTTCCGAAGAGCAACTCCTGATCAGCTTCGATTCTCCGACCCCGGAGGGCTACCAATACATTGGCCGCAACCATCCGTTTGTTGAGCAACTCTGCCAACTGGTGCTGGCCAACACGATCAGTCGGCGCGGCAAACACGCAGCTCGTTCCGCCGTCATTAGGACGGATGCGGTGACGATCAAGACAACCATTCTGTTGTTTCGAGTCCGCAACGTCATCGAGACGCGAAAGCACGACCACCAGATCGTTGCCGAGGAAATGATGGTGTGGGGTTATCGGGGCACTGGCAGTGACGGCGACTATCTCACATCGACGGAAGCCAAAGAGTTGCTGATGAGTGCCCAGCCGACATCAAATCTCACGCCGCAAGCTCGGTCCAGCTTTTTGGAAAACGAGTGCAAGCAGTTGGAACACCTAAGAGAAAAGTTCGATCAAGTGGCTGAAGAGCGTTCCCAACACTTGGTCGATGCCCATGAGCGATTCAGCAAGCTCATGGACAAAAAACGCTTTCAGGTCGTCCACCCGGTCCTGCCCATGGACATCATCGGCGTCTACGTACTACTTCCCGGCAAATAGAGCGCACCAACGAACCCCTTGGGGCACAACCATATGAGCAATACAAAATTCAGCCAGATCAATTACACACTGACCACACTTCTCGACCAGATCGAACTTGGAACAATCGGGCTGCCGGACATCCAGCGACCGTTTGTCTGGTCGAACACAAAGGTCCGCAACCTCTTCGACTCAATGTATTGCGGCTATCCCGTTGGCTACTTTCTGTTCTGGCAAACCGGTGCTGACTTGGGCGCGAAGAAAATTGGAACACAGCAGGAACAGACCGTTCCACAAATGTTGATTGTCGATGGGCAGCAGCGACTGACTTCACTATTCGCTGTGCTCAAGGGAATCACCGTCGTCGATGAGAATTACAAAGAGCGAAAAATCGAAATCGCTTTCCGTCCCTCTGACGAGCAATTCGCAGTCGCCAACGCGGCATCAAAACGAGACCCGGAATCCGGTACAGAATCGGTGGTGTTTGGTACGGAATCCTGTAAAATGTGGACGTTGTAGCAAGCTTGATAGATCGTGAGCGATTACGTAACCGTCTCTGAGGCAACAACTTTCACCTTTCGTCCCCGTGGCACAATTGGATAGCGCGTCGGCCTCCGAAGCCGAAGGTTACAGGTTCGAACCCTGTCGGGGATACTTTTAATGGATCGACCTCGCAGTCGATCGTAAGTGCAGTTGGGCAGGCAGCTTCCGGGCAACAACGCTCAACGTTGTTTGAACTTGCGGCGATCTTCGGATCGCCGTTTTTGTTGCGCTCGGCGGCGACTTCAGTGCAAAGTGATGCAGACTGATACGTCTCCGATGAGAGCCGTACGGCACCAATATGGGCACCATTTTCCGGATCGCTCGGCACCATAGTGGGCACCATTTCTTGGGACGGGTCTGGCGCCGGGTGGCCGAGACTCGCGCCGTTTGGTCCCCCAGTCGTTCCCGTGGCCGCCATCGCGCCCAGTTCCGCCTCGTCCGCTACGTCGATCGACGGCGGTGCCGGCAGCGAATGAATCGCGGCCGTCTGATCGTGCAGCCCCACGTGCGTGTAGACGCCCAAAGTCAGCCGAACGTCGCTATGGCGGGCCAGCGTCTGGGCCATCTTGGGCGAAAGGTTGGCCCGTTCCAAGCTCGTGATGAACAGGTGCCGGTTCGAATGAAAATCCGCGAACCTGCCGTTGCTGTCGCAATACTTCAACACGTCGCTTGCCAGGCGGCGTTCTTTCTCCTCGTCCGTCGCGGCGGCTTCGATCCACTTGTCACGTGCCGCGCTCAAGTCGCGCTGCATCATCTTGTGCGTCTTCCGCTCCTTTCCGCCAGGAACCTTGCCCGAGACCGGAAACAGCAAGTCGTCGGAAGTCTGGCTCGTTCTCTTGCCGATCCACTTCTTCAGCATGCTTACGACTTCGGGATGCAAGATTTGAGTGTCTTCTCGTTTGCGCTTGCTGAAGCAGGCCGCCACGGTTGCGGTTGCCGGCTCCGTGTCCAGTTGCAACGACCGCCCTGTCAGACTGCCAATCTCCCCTTTGCGGAACCCGGTCCACGCCGCCAGGATGTACATCATGGCCCGATCGGGACCGGAGATGGACTCGATGGTCGTCCCCTGTTGCGCCGTCGCGATCAACAAGTCGAACTCCAAAGACGATAGGGCGCGCCGGTCGTGCCGTCGATCGGTGCTCACATTCAGCTTCGACAGGTGAGCCAGCGGGTCAACTTGCGTGCGGCGATCGCGAACAAGCCACCGTGTAAACTGCTTCGCCGACTTCAGATAGTGATTGTAGGTCTGAGCGCTCTTGCCCTCTTGCCGCAGGCCACCCAGAAAGTCGAGCGCCCCGCTGGCAGACACGTCGCCGATTCGCGTCCACCGATTCGCCTCGATCATCTTCTGAACTTGCATCGCGGCGGTCTGAACCTGCTTCACTGTGACATCTTTGTTTTGCAGGTAGGACGTGAAGTCTGCCACGTGTTCGCTCAACGGACGTTTTCGCTGGCGATCGGTCGGGTCAATTAATCCCGCCTTTTCGCGTTCAACCTTCCTGACCAACTCATTCAGCATCGTCTGGGCAGCGCTCTTGTCGGAGGCGAGCGGCACGCGCCGTTCGCAGTCATCGACGTCTCGGTAGCGCCCCCACCACTTCTTGGACTTGGATTTGATCTTCTTTCCGGTTTTCGGATCGCTCTTGACGATCGGCTTTTTGTACAGACTTGCCATGCATCATTCCTCGTAAAACTCAGGCCAGAAACAGCCTGTGACACTGTGCCAGGATTCCCGGAAAGCTCAAGCGCCATGTGCGGATCAGCCGCGAGTTTCTCTCGCTTCCCAGGCATCGCGGCGGGGGCAACCCGCG
>JASLRF010000391.1 GCA_030744095.1 Pirellulaceae bacterium
ATCGACGAAGAGGTCGAGCAGCTTAAACCGGGCATGACGGCCGTTGTCGATATCCACGTTGAACGATTGAAGGACATCTTGGCTGTTCCCGTGCAGGCCGTCGTCCAGGTCGAGGGTGCCACGTGGTGTTACTTGCAGACAGACCAGGGCATCGAACGACGTGACATTGAACTTGGGCGGACGAACGACAAATTTGTTCACGTGATGAAGGGCCTCACGAGCGGTGAACAGATTATCCTGAATCCCATGTCCATCATTGAGGAGACTGAAAAGAAGGAGATCGCTCCCGACGCCGGTGTGGGTGAGTCTCCCGAAATACCCCCGCCTTCGGCCACCAATGTGGACACAGCGAAGAAGGGTCCGGGTGGCGCTGCATGGAAGGGTGGCACTACGAGGAAAGGCGGCCCTGCGGGAAAAAGTAGCGGCGCGGGAAAAGGCGGCGGTGCCGCACGATTTGGTGGTGGTCGTGGTCCCGGCGGGGGAGGAGCAAATCGCCGGCCAGGCGGTGTGCCTCCTGGTGGCGGTCGCCCAAGCGGCGGCCCACGTGGTGGTGGCGGAGGCAAATAGACGTCTCGCCATGATATTTCCCACCACATTCGCGATCTCTCAACACCTATTGCCATGTACTGGAACACATTCAAAGTTGGCGTCAAGAATCTGCTGTTGCATAAGCTGCGCAGTTTGCTAACGGTGCTGGGTGTGATCCTTGGCGTTGGTTCGGTGATTTCCATGCTGGCGGTCGGCGAAGGCTCCAAGAAGGAAGCCCTCGAACAGATTCGCAGACTCGGCGCAAGAAACGTCATCATCCGTAGCGTCAAACCCAGTGAAACTGGGGCCGAAGACGATTCCGCCAGTTCGGCGAATCAACAGCGTGCCCGAGTCTTGGAATACGGCCTAAAATACTCCGACTTCGAGCGCTTGATGGCCACGATGCCGACGATCGAGAATGCGGTCCCCATCGCGCTGATTGTCCAGGACGCGCAACGTCGGCATCGCCGAATTCCCAACGCGAGGATTCTGGGCACGATGCCGGACTTCTTGCCGATCAAGAGCCTCACGATCCATCGCGGACGATTTCTGACGATTGCGGACAACTTCAATACGGCCAATGTCGCGGTTCTGGCAGCGGGTGCCGCGGATCGACTGTTTAAATATGAAGATCCAATCGGCGAGTCAGTACTGTTGGGGGACGACGTCTATCGGGTCGTCGGAGTGCTGGGGACTCAAGGCAGTGGTAACGCGACGGCAGGTGCAATCAGCCAACAGGATTTGAACAACGACATCTACGTACCGCTCGCCTGCGCACAGCAGCGATTCGGCGAAATCCAGGCGATTCGTTCGGCCGGCAGTCGCAGTTATGAAAAGACGCAATTAAACGAAATCACGTTGGCTGTCGCGGACGAAAACAGGGTCAGTCAGACAGCTGCAATGGCGCGTAAGATATTGCTGAATTCACATCCACAGGCGGATGATTTCGAACTTCAAGTACCGTTGGAGTTGCTGCATCAGGCAGAGAAGGAGAAACGCATTTGGAATCTCGTGCTGGGTTGCATCGCGGGAATCTCTCTGTTGGTGGGCGGCATCGGTATCATGAACATCATGCTGGCCAGTGTCACCGAGCGAACGCGTGAGATTGGCATTCGCCGCGCACTGGGTGCCCGACGGTTCGACATCACTTACCAGTTTCTGGTCGAGACGGTGCTTCTATCCTCGGTCGGCGGCGTGCTGGGTGTGTTAATGGGTGTTTCCCTGCCGATGATTGTCAGTCGATTCGCCAACATTGATACGGTGGTCAGCTTCTGGTCCATTGGGTTGGCGTTTGGGATTTCCGTGGGGATCGGTATCATCTTCGGTATCTATCCGGCGCGACGCGCTGCCTTGATGGACCCGATCGAGGCGCTTCGACATGAGTAGCGATTCCATCTCGCAAATGATCGGTGATTCCCGGAAGCAATTCGAGTTACGATGCAACAGTTGATTTCGCCCTTATGTTTGCTGCTGGCCCTGGCTCTGCTGATCGCTGGATTTGCGATTTGGGCGGTCGAACCGCCACAGCCCAGCATGGAACTGCACCGCGCCCGTGTCACCGGCGACGAAGAGTACTCGGAAGTGCTCGAAGAGCAGCTCGAGGGGCAGCGATGGTCGCGGAAGGTACTCCTGTTCGGTCTGTTCGGCGGTAGCGCAACGATGGTGCTGATGGCGTTCTTGATGATGAGCGTCCCCCGCAACCCGTGAGCATGTCATCAATGCGCCAGCGCCTCGTCAGCCACCGCACGCCAGCAAAGGTGCCTCTGCTAGCGAACGAAATCTGTTTCAATTCTGTGATCTCTGCCGCGTGATTGCCGATAGAAGAAGTCGAGACCGGTTCCGGTCTGCGTGTTGCATACTTTGGTGGACGAAGCAACTGTCGGTGTTTGGGCGATTCCAAGTACAGCATTGCCGGCAACAACACGCGCAGCGCAGAAGGTGGGGGGGAAGACGTGCAAAAGAGATGCGCTTGGATGCTAATCTTTCTGGTGTTGCTAGCAGGATGTTCGCGAACGCGCTATCGCCGGAAGGCGGATGCCGACACGTACGCCTTGCTGCGAGAAAAGGTCGCCGAGTCAGCTTGGAATTTGCCCAGCGATTTTGATGTTCAGCCGCGTCCAGATTCCCGACTGTTTGACCCCACCTTCATCGATGACCCCCTTTTGCCCGATCCGTCGCCCCATTTGTACGCCTACACGTTGCCACAACTTCCCGAGCGAGATTCAGGCCGATTCTCGACGGGTGGCGCGTTCATGCCTAGCGGCACGAATCCGTCGCAGTGGCATGTTGCGTCAACTCTGTCGTTACCTGGTATTGATACCTTCTCACAAACTCGCGGTGTGACCTTGGCGTCCCACCAGGAAACTCGCCGCCCGCCGCCACGGCACGTAGCGCACCGTTGGGTCAATCAACCACCGCAGCCGATGCCTGCCGGTTCCCTGCCCTCGCCGATGAACTCGTCGACCGACCGTGAATCGTACACCATGGACGAGCAGTCGGGGGCCGGCATTGGGCTTGTCTTGCTGCCGATTCCCAAGGAGGCGTGGGAGGCGATTCCCGCCAAATGCCGCACCCGCATGTTGGAATTCGAGAGCGTGCTGGTTGAGTATCGGCGAACCTACGAGCGCGATCCTGAGCCAGGTGAATTAGATCAATCGCCACGATTCGCGCTGGAAGACATCATCGACACGGCACAATTAAACAGTCGCGAATACCAAAGTCAGAAAGAGACGCTGTACAGCGTCGCTATGCGGCTCTCGCTGGAGCGATTTGATTATGATCTGAAGTTTTCGACGGGTGGGAATCGCACAGCGACCAACTATTCCCACGCTCGCGACGCGGGCGTCACAGTCAACGGCCTCGGCATTCCAACCAGTGTGCAAGCCGACAAGATGTTGGCGACCAGCGCGGATCTGCTGGCTCGGTTCTCCAACAGCGTCGTGATGACATTCAACGGACCAAGCGGCTTTGCCGCGGATGTGGGTTCGGATCTCTTGCTGGACATCTCGCAAACCGTCTTTCAACGGGACGGCCGATTCGAACGGCTTACGCAGTCCGAACGCGACGTCATCTACGTCGCGCGAAGTTTCCACCGTTTCCGCAAAACGTTCTTCTCTGACTTGACCTCCCAATACTACGCGCTGCTGCGCAACTACCGAGGTATCGAGATTGAGTCGCAAAACTACTTTACCCTGGTGCGCGAGTTT
>JASLRF010000392.1 GCA_030744095.1 Pirellulaceae bacterium
TCGTCCCAAAACTCGTACACTGTCATCCGAAAAAGACTCCCGACCCCCTTCCTGCAAAGCCCGCGTTATGTGCCGTAATTGTTGTTTCCAAGCAGAAACGCACAAGAAACGACAATGTTGATCACTTGAGCACTTTGACGGGATTATTGGTCCTCGTCAGCAACTTTGACGGTGCGGTGGAAGGTGTCAGCGCGCCGAGTTAACAATCGAACTCCCGCCTGATCTGGACTTTCAATTGACAAGCCAATTCAATACGAGGCAACTCGCATGACCGGCCAGAAACAAGTTTCGCGACGTGTATTCATGGAGAAGGCGACGGCCGTCGGAGCGGCAGCACCGTATATTCTTTCAGCCAGCGCGCTGCGAGCCGCCGGCGAACTGGGAGCCAACGACCGAATCCAGATCGGTTTAATCGGTGCCGGCGGGATGGGGCGGGGAAACTTGAACAACTGCGCCAAACATGATGATGTCGTGGTGACCGGCGTCTGTGATGTTTGGAAACAGCGGCGGGATCCAGTTGTGGCCCAGTTTCCCGGCAGCGCCAAGCCGTACCACGATTATCGGGAGATGCTCCAACAGCCAGATATCGATGCGGTCATCATCGCCACGCCGCCGCATTGGCACTGCCTGCAAGCGATCGATGCGTGCGAGGCAGGCAAGGACATCTACTTGCAAAAACCGATGACACTCCACCTGGCGGAGAGTCTGGCATTGAAGCAAGCTGTCGAGAAGCACCAGCGGATCAGCCAAGTAGGAACGCAGATTCATGCCGGCGAGAACTATCGGCGAGTTGTCGAGAAGGTGCGTTCGGGAATGCTGGGAAAAGTCAATGTGGTCCGCACGTTCAATGTGATGAACCAGGGTCCCGAGGGCATAGGAAAACCTGCGAACAGTGCACCCCCTGCGGGCCTGGATTGGGAGTTGTGGGTTGGCCCCGCGCCTATGCGCCCGTTCAATGAACTGATCGTCCGAAGCGCTTTTGAAAACTGCTCGTTCATGGACTACAGCGGTGGCTGGACACCGGGCATGGCCCCTCACATTATCGACCTGCCCTACTGGGCGCTGGAACTCGGGCATCCGACGACCACCAGTTGTTCCGGCGGTCGCTTCGCGATTCGCGACGCTGGCGACGCACCTGACACCCAGGAGGTTCTGTGGGAATATCCGGGTATGACCATGGCATGGTCAATGTCGGCGGTTAGCAGTTTTGGTTTTGATTTTGGCCGAGGCAGCTTGTCGCGGCGGCTGGGAATCTACTTCCACGGCGTCGACGGGACACTATTTACCGACTATGGAAAACACGAGGTCGTTTCCGAAGGCGATCGGATGCAAGACGCCGCGCCGCCGGAGAAGTCGATTCCCGCCTCGCCCGGCCACGAAAGGGAATGGCTCGATTGTCTGCGGAGCCGCGAGCAGCCTAGCTGCAATGTCTCGTATCACTACAGAATGGACGTGGCGATTGCGCTGGCCAATTTGTCAATGAAAGTTGGCCGAACATTACACTTCGATCCGCGGACGGAAGAGATCGTGGGAGACAACCAGGCTGCCAGGCTGGCCAAACCCGAATATCGGGATCCGTGGAAGTTCCCGATGGAGTACCTGAATCCCGTAGCTTGATCAGCAAGCCCGTAGTCGTTGCCGGAGGTAAAAGAATGGACAATCGCAAGCTGGGAGTAGCCATCCACGGAGCGGGGCAAGTGGCGTACGCGCACGCCGCTAGTTGGAAGAAGAATCAGAACACGAAGATTGTCTCGGTCAGCAGCCGGAGCCGGGAAAGTGCTCAGCGGCTGGTCGACGAATTTGAACTTGACTGCGCTGTGCACGATTCTTTCGCCGACGTGCTAAACGATGAGCGAGTCGACATCGTCAACATCAGCGGTCCAAACCATGTTCACGCCGAACAGGGAATCGCCGCGGCGGAATCCGGCCGGCACTTGCTCATCGAGAAACCGATGGTCATGTCAATGGACGAGAACCGGGCATTGCGCGACGCCGTCGTTCGGACGGGTGTGAAGAGCGTTGTTAGCTTCGTACTACGCTGGAACCCGCTGTTCGAGAACCTCAAATCGCTGCTCGCCTCGAACGTCATCGGCGATCCATTCTACGTCGAGGTTGACTACTGGCACGGTATCTCTCCGGCCTACGGTGGTTGGGATTGGGCTCATACGAAAGCAACCGGCGGCAGCGCCATGCTGCTCGGTGGTTGCCACGCCGTTGATGCCATGCGCTGGCTGGCGGACGACGAGGTTGTCGAGGTGTCCGCGCTATCAAACAACTGGAAAGGGGTATACCAGTATGATGCCAATGTCGTGGCCATCTTCAGATTTCAAAGCGGTGCCATTGGCAAGACGTCAGTGCTGCTGGATTGCGAAATGCCGTATTCCTTCAACATCGATTTGATCGGCACTGACGGAGCATTGCGTGACAATCGGATCTGGTCCAAGAAACTACTTCCGGCGCAAACCGGATGGGCCACAGCGCCCACCGTCACACCTGATTCCGGCGCAGTGGAGCACCATCCTTTCGACGCGGAAGTGAATCATCTCGTCGACTGCATTCGCAACGACCAAGAGTCGCACTGCAATGTGGCCGACGCCTACCGCACACACGAGATCTGCCTGGCCATCGACTGTTCGATTGAAGAAGGAGGGCGAACAATCAAACTTCCGCTGGATTGAAATAGTGTCAGCTGAAAAGGTCTCAGTGTCGTTTGGAGAATTGCCAAACGAAGGAAACGAAGTGCGGCAGCGGCGAGGTGACGTTGCGGAAGTGGATGACGAAGCGCTTTCCGACGATTGGATCGACAGGGTGAATCAGTGGAAGCTATCGAAGCGACGGTTCATCGACATGGGGAACTCGCGATGCTAGAATCAATGTGATTCCGAGCCAGGATTGGCTTGGGGCTCAACCCAAATGGGAAACGTCGGCTAACGCTCCATGGTCATGAAAGATTCGATTAAGCCGCTGGTGGCCATCTTGTTTTGGGCACTTGCGGTGTATTTGGCTTATCTCGCGGGACCATGGAAGCGGGAAGAGGATGCATCGAAGATGCCTCCGGGTATGCATGACTCGATGTTCCACATGCACCAGCCGTTGCACCCTGACGGCAAAGTGACGATGCAAGGCCAGTTTCACCTGGAATTGGTTGCGGAGGAAGACGGTACCCACCGGCTCTGGCTGTCAAACGCCTTCCGCCAAGAAATCAACCCCGCCGGATTTAACGGGCAACTGACGGTCGAACCGGTGGAGGGTGACGCGCAACACGCGTCATTCGAGCAAGTTGGCCGATCGTTCGAGTTAGTCGCGCGGACCGCGCCGGTCAAAGGTCAAGCGTGGTTGACGGTCTCTGGCAAACTCGGTGAAGTGACTGGGCTTGAGGACGTGAAGTTCTTCTGGGACTACGAAATCGAGGCTCTCGGCCTGCGGCCCCCATTGGGGCTCGACCCAATGGTACCGCGGTCGCCTGATAACGCGCTGACATCCGACAAGATCAATCTGGGCCGTGAGTTGTTCTTCGATGGTGACATGAGTGCCGACGGGACTGTCTCGTGCGCGACATGCCACCTTCCAGAACGTGCCTTTACGGATACCAATACGATCGCCGTTGGCATCGGTGGCCACAAAGGACGTCGCAACGTGCCGACGGCACTCAATTCCGCATACCTCAATTCATTTTCTTGGGACGGACGTAGCGAGTCATTGGAACGGTACGTGCTGGGCCCCATCCTCGGCGACGACGAAATGGGCAACAGCAACGAAGCCGAAGTTGTCGCGAGTCTAAAGGCCGTGTACGGGACGAGAATGCAGCAGGCGTTCGATGCGCCGCTGTCGTTAGACACGATCGCCAAGGCATTGGCGTGCTACCAGCGAAGCTTGTTCTCTGGTGACTCCGACTTTGATCGTTACGAAGCCGGGTTGAAAGACGCCATCAGTTTGCCGGCCCAACGTGGCCGAGCGCTTTTTTTTGGCAAGGTGGCGTGTGGTCGCTGCCATGTGCCACCGCTGTTTAGTGATCTCGGATTTCATAATCTTGGTGTCGGCTGGTCAGACTCAGGGGAGTCCGATTCTGGACGTTTCCAGGTGACAAATGACGACAATGACCGTGGCGCATTTAAGACACCCTCGTTGCGTGATGTCAGCCGCACCGCTCCTTACATGCACGATGGCAGCCTGGCGACCCTCCACGATGTCGTTCAGTATTACAACCAGGGCGGGATCGAGAATCCACATCTTGACTCTCGCATCAAACCGCTTGGGCTTGTTGAGTCCGAAGTCAAAGATTTGGTCGCGTTTTTGAAGACACTAGATGGACGTTTTGAGGCTGCCAGTAAAGAAACAGTTCAAGACAGATGACAGTTACCGAACTCGAAAGAAAGACGAAAGCGAAGATGAGTGAGAAGGACGAATGCGAAGATGAGTGCGCCAGCCTTACTGCTCGAGCAAGATTCATGCGAGTTTGCCAGCCACCTCTTGGAGCAGGAGCGGCACGTTGACTACTGTGATTGCCTTCCAACCATCGTCGCCACTTGCGCACGTCAGCTACGTGGTCGATTCCGAGTTGCTTGAGTCGCTCTCCGGTCGAGACTGGGCTTTCTTGCTGTCGCCGCTTTCTGATCCGCTGTACGTGACGCTCATCATTGTGACACTCGTCGTAACCGTGGCGTGTTTTGCGGCGTGTCATCTTGTGGGCCCGCTTCGTTCTCTCTGTCAGCGGTTCCACAATCGTCTGCTGATGAATATGGAGCATGTGCCGTTAATGCTGCGAGTGTCGCTGGGAATGGCGTTGATTGTGGCGGGGGTCGGCGACGCGGTTTTCTTACCTAACGTTCCCGCTGGCGGCTTTGGCGGGTTCGAGGTTGGCGTTGGGTTTTGCATGGTCTTCGGCTTCATGGTCCGCGCCAGTGGCATGGCGGCCTTGACCCTATTTTGCTGTGGGCTAGCGCAAAGCCACTATCTGTTGGGAGCGTGGGAGACGGCCGCCGCCGCATTACTCTTGATCGCCTACAAACCGACTCGTCCCAGTGTCGATGGTATTTTGGACATCGATCCCCTGGGTGACTTGCTCGCTCCGGTGTCGAGAAAACTAAACGACTTTGCACCTCTCCTGCTGCGACTTGCTCTGGGCAGCACGTTGATTTGGCTGGCCATTACCGAGAAGGCATTTAATCCGCGTTTGTGTGAAGCCGTTGTCATAGACTATGGCTTAGAAGACGTGATTCCTGTAAGCACGGCGATGTGGGTTTTTTCAGTGGGTGTGATCGAAATTGCTGTCGGTACGGTACTGCTGCTGGGAATTTACACACGTTGCTTCTGTCTGATTACGATGATCATCCTCACCTTGTCCTTCTTCTATTTCAAGGAGGATGTGGCAGGCCATGTGACATTTTTCGGATCGGCCGCCTCGCTAACAGTGATGGGCGCGGGCCGCTTTAGCTTTGATTCGTGGATCGCTCACCGAACGAGAGCCGTCAAAGGGACGGCCGTTCCCTATCCCATCTAGATAGCCGGGATTCTTCATGCGCATTCATCGGTGCAAGCCATAGACTTTTTCACTTTGGAGGTTTAGGAGAGCCTGGAACATGTCCTTCTCCCCTTTGGAGAAAGCGAAAAAGTCCGCAGAGGGAGAGGTGATTGAATCTTAACTCTGCTGCACGCGCCAGCTTACAACGGTTGTCCAGAGATCAGTTCTTCTTAGCCGGCGGTGGCCGCCACAAGGGCGAAGGCCGGTGCTGCCGCTTCATGATCGCGTGGATCTTCTCGACGATGTCAGGATGGCTTCCCGCCACGTTATTTGTCTCGGCAAGATCACGCTGAAGATCGTACAGTTCGATTTTTCCCGTTAGCATCGGTTTGCGAACGGCCTTCCAATCGCCCCAGCGAACCGCCTGGGCTGACCCCCGTTCGGAGAATTCCCAATACAGATGATCATGCACTTTCTGCCGTTCATCTTGACCCAACAGAGTCGGCAGAAAGCTGATACCGTCGCCTGCGGCAGTCTTCGCGCCGGCAACATCGGCACAAGTCTCGAGGACGTCAACAAGCGACGAGATGTGATCACTGGATTTGCCAGGGCCGATACGTCCTGGCCAGCGCACGATCAATGGTACGCGAATGCCCCCTTCGTACACGTCGCGCAGAACGCCACGCAACGGGCCGTTGGAATTGTTGAATTCGGGGTCGAGACCGTCTCCCGTGTGAGGTCCATTGTCGGAGGTGAACATGACCAACGTATTTTCATCCCAACCACGCCGCTTCAACTGGTCGAGAATCCGGCCAACATCGCGGTCCATTCGCGTTATCATCGCGGCATGTCCCTTTTGGATTTCGGGCCAGTCCTCATCTGCGTACGCACCGTAGTCGGGCACTTCGGCCCCATGCCGACGTAAGAGCCAGGACTCGCAATTCGGATGCGGGTAGTTGTAAGGAAGGTACAAGAAGAACGGCTGATCCTCCGGCTGCTTCTTGATGAACGACAGCGCTTCGGCGGTGAATAAGTCGGGCGCGTAGTCGACACGTTCCGACGCCGCGCCGGCGAGTTCGGGCGCTTGGTACAGTTTCTTGGGATGCTTGACCACGTTGGCCAATGCGATTCGTTGCCGATTGCGCCAGAGAAAATGGGGGAAGTAATTATGGGCGTGCACCTGGTTGAGGTAACCGAAGAAGTAATCGAAACCTTGCAAGTTCGGAATCCCCGCATTTCCTTCATCGCCCAGTCCCCATTTGCCAATCACTGCGGTCGCATAGCCACTCTGTTTGAGTACTTCGGCGATGGTCACATCTTCCGGCTTGAGGGCCTGGATATCTGAATCACGATGGTTGCCGCGGATGCGACAGTGTCCCGTGTGTAGACCGGTCATCAGCGTGCATCGCGCCGGCGCACAGATGACCGCGCCGGAATAGAACTGCGTGAAACGCACGCCTTGGCTGGCCATGCGGTCCAAGTTGGGCGTCCCGATGCGCTTCTGTCCGTAACAGCCAAGGTCGCCGTAGCCGAGATTGTCGGCCATGATCAAAACGACATTCGGCGGGCGCGAAGTCTCCTCTGCGATCGAAGAACTGCCAAAAAGCGGCATCAGGGCCGTAAGCAAATTGGCGACGAAGATGCGTTGTGGTACGACTTTCATGAGATACTCTTTCCGCTGGTGAGATTCAAACCCGATGGAACGGGACGTTGGCCGTCACGAAGCCACTTTCTCCAACAAACGGCTTGCAGCAGCAGTGAACTCGCGAGCGGTCTCCGGTTTGAACGGTGGCAGGTCGCAGATTCTTGGCACCGTGATCGCCGCGTACTCGCCGGCCTTGTACGCATTCGGATCCGTCAGATAACCGACAAATGCATCCGAGTAGCCGACGACCAGCGTGTGATCCAGCGGCGAATCGCGCCCCAGTGCCAATCCATAATAGCTGTAAAGTTCTGACGGATGAAACAACAAGACCGCGCCGCCCAGGCGCAAGGCCGAAATGGGCGCGTTAAGCTTGCCGCGGTTGAGGTCCCAGCGATTGGCGCTCTGAAACCAATCGGCGGCGAAGCCGGCATCCACCCATTCGCCTTTCGTGCATGTGGATGGACTCTTACGGTACTGGTCCAATTGATCCTTGAACCGTTGGAGGTCCAGCGAAAGCTCGCACTGGGCCGTGACGTGTCGGATGCTTTTGATTGGAACGGCCACTGCATCGTCGAACGCGCGACCAATGGCGGCAGACACTTCGGCGGCGACCTCATCGGGTTTTCCCAGCCAAGGCTTGCCGTTTCCCGGGTTGACGTCGCCACAATGTCCTTGCAGAAATACCGGTGCGATCTTCTGCTTTTCGAGGACGATCTTCGCGACTAGGCCTGGCCAGTCGGGGCCGGCGTTGCCGTCGGTATAGCAGACCGGGTGTGCGGAGAAGTGGTACCACAGCAGATTTCGTTTCGCCCCGGCTCGTTCGAACCGCATCACGTGGACCTTCGTGTCCAACCAGCGTTCATCGTCGGCGGAATCAGCCGTGAACTCTTTGTCCGTCTTCCACGTGCTGGCGGTGCGATTGAAGTTTGCGCCCTCCGACCCACTTTTGCCGACATACAACTCGGCAGGAGCAAGATCATCTCTGGCACGCTCGATCGCTTGCACGACGGACAGTTCGACATCCGCCATGTACTGCCGCGGGATCGCTCCCCATTGCCGGAAGAAACGAAACGTCGGCATCGAATGGGTGTGT
>JASLRF010000393.1 GCA_030744095.1 Pirellulaceae bacterium
TCATCGGCAGCGCGAACTCTACGATCAAGCATCCATCGATGCAGGGTCGAAAGCTGTTGATCGTGCAACCGCAGCTCGTGGATAACGGGCCGGACGGCGACCCGATCTTAGCCGTTGACTGCATCGGGGCTGGCGTCAGCGACGACGTCATGCTGACCAGCGATGGTGCACGCAAACTGTTGAACGTCGACACCACACCGGTTCGCTGGACGATTATTGGAATCCGAGACTAATGAGTACCACGCGTTTGGATCCCGCGGTGTTCGAACAAATTGTGCAGGAGGTGATTCGCCGCTTGCTCGATTGTGGTGTGGATGTGGCTGGCACGACCGTTTCGGCCGAGCCCGCCACAGAGTTAGAAATTGAAGACAGGCTTGTGACCTTGGCCACGTTGCGGGACCGACTCGATGGAGTTGAAAAACTCGTGGTTGCGCGGCGTACGATCGTCACACCGGCTGCCATCGACGAACTGAACGATCGCGGCATCACATTGATGCGGCGAGAAAAAGGAAATTGCTAATAGCTAACAGCTAAAAGTCGAGCTAGATCATGCGTATCGCGAAAGTCATCGGCACCGTCACGCTCAGTCGCGTTCATCCGGCATTGTTGGGTGGCCGGCTGAAGATGGTCGTCCCACAATCAATCGCCAATCTGGCCGGTGGCAGAAGTGAAGACGCGGAGCCGCTGGTGGCCTGGGACGATCTCGGCGCGGGAATTGGAAGCATGATCGCGCTCAGTGAAGGCGGCGAGGCTGCCGCGCCATTCTACCCCGACGAGAAACCGGTGGACGCCTATTCGGCTGCCATTTTGGACGACATCAATATCAACAAATCACAAGTTCGCAAACTAGAGACCCAAATCGAAAACTGAACCATGATGAACGCTCACAAAATCAAGCAAGACATCTGCGAGATCGGCCGTCGCATCTACAACAAAGGCTTCGCCGCCGCGAATGACGGTAACATCACCGTCCGCATCAGTGACAACGAAGTCCTCTGTACGCCCACCATGCATTCGAAGGGTTTCCTGAAACCCGATGATATCTCGACTGTCGACATGACAGGGAAGCAGCTGTCCGGTCGGAAGAAGCGGTCGAGCGAGGCGCTGTTGCATCTGGAAATCTATCGCAATCGACCGGACATCAAGAGCGTGGTGCATTGCCATCCGCCCCACGCCACCGCCTTCGCAATCGCTCGCGAACCGATTCCCCAGTGCGTGTTGCCGGAAGTCGAGGTGTTTCTGGGCGACGTGCCCATCACAAAATACGAAACCCCTGGTGGTCAACAATTCGCCGACACAATCATCCCCTTTGTACAAAAAACCAATGTGATCATCTTGGCCAACCATGGCACGGTCAGCTACGGAGTCGATGTCGAACAGGCGTATTGGTGGACCGAGATCTTGGACGCCTATTGTCGCATGTTGATGCTGGCCAAGAGTCTGGGGAAGGTGAATTATTTCACCGAGGAGAAGGAACGCGAATTGTTGGAGCTGAAACAGCAATGGGGTTGGGACGATCCTCGCAACTCGAAAGAATACGAAGACTGCGACGTCTGCGCGAACGACATCTTCCGCGACAGTTGGCAGGCATCCGGTGTCGAACGTCAAGCTTTTGATGCACCGCCTCCGATGTCGTCCGGCGCTCCGACTTCCACGACAGATGCCGGCAGCACGAACCAGGAAGCGCTCATTCAAGCGATCACCGATCGCGTGGTTGCCGAATTGGCGAAGCGTTAGGCACAGACACCACTCGTCGCCGGATGCGTTTCCCTGCCGCGGCGTTTCCGTAATACGACGGAAAACTTGAAAAGACACCCTACAGCGAGAACGAATAACTCCATGAAAGTCAGCATTATTGGCGGCGGCGGATTGGTCGGGTCAAGCGCTGCATTTGCTTTACAATGCGGTGCAACCGTTCGCGAAATCGCCTTAGTCGACGTCAATCAGGATATGGCCGCGGGCTAGGCGCTGGACTTGCTGCACGGCGGCCCGAGTACAGCAGATCAAATCATTTCGTCTGGCGGCTACGAGCACATTCCCGACAGCGACGTGGTCTGCATCACAGCCGGCCTGCGGCGCAAGCCCGACGAATCACGACTTGACCTCATCAGCCGAAATACAGATCTGTTCCTGGCGATTTTGGACGACGTGGTCGAGGCCGGCCTGAAGCAGGACACAATTGTGTTTGTCGTGTCGAATCCTGTCGATGTGCTGACGTATGTCGCCGCCGATCGTGTTGGTCTGCCTCATTCGCAAGTAATCGGCCTGGGGACACAGCTTGATACGATTCGTTTTCGCAGTTTGATCGCGCAGCGAATGGGCATTCCGCCGACGCAGACGTCCGCCCTCATCCTGGGTGAACACGGCGACAGCATGGTGCCCATCTGGTCCGGTGCGACGGTGGGCGGCTTTCCGTTGGACAAGCTGCCGGGCTGGACGCCAAACGTGGCAACAGAACTCTTCACACGCACCAGAGGCTCGGGTGCTGAAGTGATTGGGAAGAAAGGTGGTGCCGGCTTCGCTGTCGGCATCGCCATTCGTGATGTAATTCACGCAATCGCTCTCGATCAACGACTGGTGCTGCCGGTCTCGTCGGTACAGAACGGATGCTACGACATCCGTGATGTCGCGCTTTCCGTGCCAACCATCGTAGGCCGTGCTGGTGTCTGTGATCGACTGCAGATTGACCTCTGGCCCAAGGAAATTCAAGGGCTTCGTCGCAGCGGTACGGTGCTTCGGCAAACGGTCAACACCGTTCTGGCTCGCATCGGCAAACGCAGCTAACAGTCTGCTGAGGAACCGCGATTGAATGCGATTCAGTTCTTCCCATGAGCGCCCGTGGTTAAAGTGACGGGGTCGGGAGTCTTTTTGGGGCCATGGCGTCTACCGATCGTAAGTCGTTGCCCGAAAAAGACTCCCGACCCCTTCTCGGCCAACACCATTGAACGGTATTGGGATCAGAAGCGGTTCTCCACCCTGGATCAACGGGCCTGTCAGTCAGCCGAACGTCATAGAGAGTTCTCTTACAATGTCGAGCGCTTCGTCTAATTCTGGTGCCTCGACCCCGGCGACACGGCCGGCTTCATCGCAACGACACAGCAAGAGCAATTCGTCGTAGCTTTCGGATTGCCGAAGACGCCGTTTGGCGCGCGCACCGATGGTGCCATCCAACACGGAATGGGCCTGCATATGGTGTTCGATCAGCCAGGTCGTGCGTTCCGTAATGAATCCCTCCAGAGCGTCAAGCCCAGCGGCAACGTGATCATACGGATCGATGGCTTTGCCAATGTCGTGCAACATCGCGGCCAAGATAAACTCTTCATCGTAAGGTAGTTCGTTCCTCGCCAGGTCGAAGACCTGCATACTGTGATAAAGAACATCGCCCTCGGGATGATACTTAGGACTCTGCTTGACGTTTTCCAGTGGCAGCAGGAGCGATTCGTACACTTTAAAGCGATCGACCTTCTCTTCTAACTGCGCCAATTCGTCTTCCAGATCGACCTCTGGCTGTTCGTTGATCAGGAATTGCTCGAGCTCCCTCAAGCTTGCACGTTCAATCGCCTTGCCGGTCACCGAACTCTTGAACACATAATGCGCCTTGTCCACGGCATAGACAGTTAGTTCGACGGGAAATCGATCTTGAATATGAACGTGTGTGAACACGCGATCTTCACCACGCTTCCTGACTCGTTTCCGCTGGACATCGAAGACGGCACCATCGGCTCCGAGCGCTGACGTGACCGCCGCCAAATTCTCTGAGAATACGTGGATGTCGATATCCGATCCGCATCGCACGTGTCCCGTCCACACACTTCCAATCAACCGCGGGCGAAATCTGGCCAGGACCCGCATTAGCCGCAGGGCTTCCAATCGCATGGCGCGAAGATTGTCGTTCCGCGTTTCGCCTTCGTGTATGCGAGCCAGCACCTGGATCTCATCACGAATTTCCGCGTTGCTTGGGAGGTCGGCGGGTTTGACGCGGCCGCGAAAGATATAGCGAGCCGCCTTCATCTTGGCACGATAATATTCCGACTCGCGTCGGTCGTACATAAGTCGAGCGGCTTCCCAGGCGATTTGCCGTCGCAGCTTCGAGCGATCCATGTCGTGCGCCGTAAGGCCATCCGGTCGGCGCGGGCCATAAGTATGGAAGAGCAATCCTAGGCCGCGCCAAAGTTGGCATTTCCTGGTGAACTGAGCTAGTTTTTGGGGCTCTTCGGAGGAATTAGTGGGTGAATGGGGTGTTTGTGGTGGCGTTCTGTTGTAGAGCCCCTCGGGA
>JASLRF010000394.1 GCA_030744095.1 Pirellulaceae bacterium
TCACACAGAACGAACTGGAACGGCGCAAATTGGAATGCGACGGAATTGCCATGTGTCGATCGGACGGGCGCAATGATGGGCAAAGAAAAGACGGAAAAGCGGCGGGAGTATAGTCCGAACGGGCGAATCCGCCAAGTCCGGAAAAGGGTGCCCGACGGCCGATGCAAGCATGAACTTGCCAGCCAAATGGGGCGTCTTCCACCGACGCTCTCTACCGGGGATGCCCCTTGGGAGGTTACAATACAGTCTGAGGGCGCGACAACACACGCGACCGGGCGCCTAAAGTTCGAAGATAGTATCTGAGCGTCCAAATGGACCAGCGAGAATTCAACTGGAATGACGACTTGCGGTGTGTCGCGGCCACAGATATCGGCATGCGCCGGACGAACAATCAAGACTCGTACGCCGTCGTCCTTGCCGAAGCGCTGGAAGCTTGGCAGCAGCGCGGGCATCTGCTTATGGTGGCCGATGGAATGGGGGCGCACGCCGCCGGCGAGTTGGCTAGCAAGCTGGCCGTTGACGGTGTCGCACACCGTTACCACAAGTTTGCGGATCAATCGCCACCCGAGGCACTGCGAAAGGCGGTTCTCGAAACAAATGCGGAAATCCATCGGCGCGGCCAAGCCAATAGCGATTTTCGCAACATGGGCACCACCGGTAGCGCGCTCGTCTTGTTGCCCCAAGGTGCGCTGGTGGCGCAAGTTGGTGATAGCCGAATTTATCGCGTGCGCGGCAACCGAATTGAACAACTGACTCGCGACCATAGTCTGGTCTGGGAGCTTCGCGAGCTGGGCCAGATCTCAGAAGACGGCGATGTCGCAAATTCTGTCCCGAAGAATGTAATCACTCGCTCGCTGGGCCCAAGTCAACATGTGGATACGGACCTCGAAGGCCCATTTCCAATTGAGCTTGGCGACACTTATCTGATTTGCAGCGACGGCTTGACAGGTAAAATCGAAGACGATGAACTAGCGGCAATCCTGTCCAATCTACCACCCGATGAGGCAGCGCCGTTACTGGTCAACTTGGCGAATCTTCGTGGCGGCCCCGACAACATTACTTTGATCATTGCCAAAGTGGTTGGTCCCACGCTGGTCACCGATCATGTCGAATCCGCGCCGATTACACTGGGCGCCGGTGGTGCGACCAAGGACCGAAGCCTCATCATTTGGGTCGCCGTTGCCGTCTGTGGCTTGGCGGCACCGGTTCTGCTTTTGACAAACAACGCCGTCTCTGGTCTTGTGGCCATCGTGGCAGCTGGCGTTTTTGCGTTGATCGCATGGCTGGCACCGAATCTGGCGAAGAAACGCGGCGTTGCTATAAAAACGGGGCAGCAATTTGGACGCGGACCCTACACTGATACTGAATGTCCCCCTGGGGATCAGGTGGGGCAACTGCTCGCCCGCATCTCGCGCGACCTGCCGAAATCCGTCGAACAGCAAGGCTACGAGATTGACCTGACGGAGTTTGAATCGCATTGTGAATCGGCAGAAAAGGCCCAAACCGCCGGGAACTTGCAGGATGCGATGATTCGCCGCGCCCGCGGCATTCGTGTGCTGATGCGTGCCGTGCGCGAAGAGCAGAACAAAAATGCCAGCGATTCGGCGATCGAGTTGTAGATTCCTGCAAACGCTAGCTGGCGACAGCGCGCGGAGAGACGTGCCATCTGCATCGCCTGGTCGGTGATTCGTCGTTGCCAAAACCGTCGTTTCAAGAAACGGGTCAAGTTGCTACAAACTAGGCGCTCTATCATCAACGCTTTTGGGTTGATCTATGCGCCGCATTACTCGTTACATCCTGGCCGAGTTTTTTAAGGTCTTCCTGATATCGCTAGCGGGAATGATGGGCGTGGTGATGCTAGCTGTCGTTGGCCAAGAGATGATGCGGGAGGGATTGAGCCTGGTCAATGTACTGAGGTTGATTCCTTACGCCTTGCCTATCGCGCTTGTTTTCGCCATTCCTGGTACGACGTTGTTCGCCGCTTGCTTTGTCTACGGTCGGATGGCTGCGGAAAACGAAGTGATGGCCGTCAAGTCCATGGGGGTCCCGCCGATGGCCATCCTGTGGCCGATCTTTACACTTTCGTTCTTGTTAAGTTTATTGGTCGTCGGATTGAATGACATCGCTGTTTCGTGGGGCCGAGAAGGCGTCAAACGCGTAGTGCTCGAATCCGTTGAACAAATCGCGTACAGCATGCTGCGAACGCACCGAGCCTACAGCCGGGATCGGTTTTCGATTAGTGTCACCAAAGTGGTTGGCCATCGATTGATCGGCCCCACCATCACTTTTCACGGCGACAATGAAGATGACTCGGTGGTCTTTCTGGCTGAGGAAGCCGAGCTGTATTCCAATCCACAGAAAAATGCGTTGAGCGTTTCCTTGACGAACTGGGAGGTCGAGGCGAGCGGCCGATTTCGGATCTTGTGGCCCAAGAGTCACATCATTGATATTCCTCTGGATGACGTGGAGAGCAAAGGTACAGGAACTAAACGCCCCGCGGACGTCGCTCTGCGGCGAATTCCCTTCGAAATCGAAGACCAATTGCGCAAGATCGAGGAACTTAGGCAAGCCTATGCCGCTGAAGCCGCTTATGAGATGCTCACCGGTGACTTCGAGTCGCTGGCCGACGAACAATGGAATACGCGGCACGCGATGCTTGACCACGCGCGGAATCGGCTGTTTAAACTCTATACTGAACCGTGGCGCCGTTGGGCAACGGGGTTTAGCTGCCTGGCTTTTGTGCTGGTTGGCGCCCCGCTGGCGATTCAGCTGCGGAATTCGGATGTGTGGACGAGCTTCGCGATCTGTTTTCTGCCGATTCTGGTCGTCTATTACCCGCTGCTGGCAGTCGGCGTCGATCAAGCGAAATCGGGAGACTTGCCAATATGGAGTGTGTGGATTGGTAACCTTGTCCTGGCGATTGTCGGCTGGTTGATTCTGAAACGCGTGCAACGTTTCTAGCAGGTGTCTTGAGGTGAGGCCGCCGGTATTTCCCTATTTCACCCAAGTTCTCGTCTTGTCCGGCCAACGGTGCCTTTGGTACACTCTGCGGCCCTGTCACGTTTGAGCGTGAGCCACAAAGGACTGTGGTGATCGATTAACCACTGGACTTGGCAGGATTGGACGATACCGCAATCGAGCACTTGCCCGGGACAAGGAGGTCTCCGTGCTACCGCGTTTCTCGATTTTCTACAAACTGCTGATCTGCGTCACGATTCTATTCTTGATCGTGGGAACGCTTTCTATCAGTGGTATCCGCAGCATTTCGTCCTACCGCAGTTTGGCCCGCACGGTCAGCGACCGCGCCGCTGAACAGCCACTTGCCAATAAGCTGATTGCCAGTGTCGACGAATTGCGGTTTAAGTTCAGCCAAATCCAACCCAAGCCGAAAATGGGCGCCCATGTGGATTTTCAAGACTTAGAGCGTGAGGCCTTTTGCAATAGTTTTGACGCGGTGACTTTGGCGTTGCGAAGTTACGGCAAACAGCTCGAACAACTCGACCCCAATGGCACGGGCATTGGTGACAACCGCGACGAGCGAGCAACGGTCGCCGAGATTGATCGTCGCTTGGATGTGATCAATAAGCTCAACAGCGACCAGGATTGGATCTTAGGTCAATTCCGGACCGCCGAGCTGGGGGAAGAGCTTGAGGAACTGCACAAGTTTGCCAATGAGCTACCGAACTACTTGCAGACCCGTATGATGGAACTCAAAGGCAATGTTCGCGGGCAATATCATACCCTGATCGCCGTGACGTGGACCACCAGCATTCTCTCGACGATCAGCCTGGTCGTGCTGATGGTGCTGATCTATCTCTGGGTCTTTCGACCGCTCAACACGCTGATCCAAGGTTCGCGGAAAGTGGCAGCCGGCAACTTTGATCACCGCATCACTTTGGAAACGGACGACGAAATGGCCGAATTGGCCCGGGCGATGAACCAGATGACGAGTCGTTTTCAGGAAATCCGCGACGACCTTGATCGCCAGGTGAAACAGCGGACCAAGGAAGTTGTCCGTAGCGAGCAGCTGGCGAGTGTGGGATTCCTGGCCGCCGGCGTTGCCCATGAAATCAATAACCCACTGGCTTCTATTGCATGGTGCGCCGAATCGCTCGAATCGCGCATGCATGACATCATCTACGACGAAGGTGCGGAGCCTGACGAGTCACACGACGCGGAAATCGGTGTCCTACGCACCTACCTTCGTCGAATGCAGGACGAAGCATTTCGCTGCAAGCGTATTACCGAAAAACTGCTCGACTTCTCCCGCTTGGGCGACATCGAAAAACTCGACACCAACCTCCGAGAACTGACGACCGATGTAATCGAGATGGTCCAGACGTTAGGTCGCTACCGTAAAAAACGCATCGAATTCGATTGCCATGACGTTGTCATCGCCTGCGTCAACGCGCAAGAGATCAAGCAGGTCTTGCTGAACTTGATTACCAATGCCTTGGACAGCCTTGATCCGGATGGTATCGTCTGGGTCAAGTTGTCAGCCAATGGCAGTCAGGCGGAACTGTCCGTTGCTGACAATGGCGCTGGCATGACACCAGAGGTTCTGGAACATCTTTTTGAGCCTTTCTTTACGCGTCGCCGTGGCGGCCAAGGGACTGGCCTGGGCCTTTCGATCAGCTACCGGATCGTCGCTGATCACGACGGCAAAATTGAGGCGTCCAGCAAAGGTCCAGGGAAGGGCTCCCAATTTCGACTAACTCTACCCCTCGTTCAACGCGAAGAGAAATATGAAAAACAAATCCGCGCAGCATGAACCACTGAAAATCTTGTTCGCAGACGACGAACCTGCGCTGCAAGAAACGATGAGCCTGGAATTGCCGCGGATGGGCCACGAAGTCACGGTCTGTCCGGATGGAGAGACGGCCGTCGCCGCGCTGGAACGGAACACATACGACTGCGTCTTGGTTGACATCGACATGCCGGGCCTGAACGGCATTGAAGTCATCACAAAAACGAAGGAAATGTCTCCTGACACGGAGACAATCGTCTTGACCGGCAAGTCGTCATTTGAAACGGCCATCGCCGCGTTGCGCCAGGGCGCTTTTGATTATCTCACGAAACCATGCAAGCTGGCACAGCTGCAGGCGCTTTTCGCTCGCGTGGCGACGAAACGCGAGCTGACGAAGAAGTGTGCGGCCTTACGCCATCAACTCCTGCGAGCCCAGGGAGAAGTCCAGCTGATCGGCGATAGCGCACCTATGGAAACCGTGCGGATCCTGATCTCCAAGGTCGCACCGACCAATTCGACGGTGCTGATCCTGGGTGAGACGGGCTCCGGAAAAGAACTGGTGGCGCAGGCTGTTCACGATCAAAGTCCACGTGCCGAACGACCATTTGTTGCCATCAACTGTGGCGCGCTGCCGGAAACACTGATCGAAAGTGAGTTATTCGGGCATCGTAAGGGTGCCTTTACCGGCGCGGACGACCACCGCGTGGGATTGTTTGAAGTTGCCAGCGGTGGCACGCTATTCCTGGACGAAATTGGCGAATTGCCGAAAGCCATGCAGGCCAAGCTGTTGCGCGTGTTGGAGAGCGGTGAAATCCGGCGGGTCGGGGATAACGAGTCGCTTAAGGTTGATGTACGTGTCGTCTGTGCCACGCATCGCAACCTCGAACTGATGGTCGAAGAGGACGAGTTCCGGGAAGACCTGATGTATCGCATCAATACGTTCGAAATCAAGTTGCCTTCGTTGCGTGAACGCACGAGTGACATTCCAGGGCTCGCCGAACATCTTTGCCGAAGGTTTCGCGGGCCCGCTGTTGCTGGCAAGAGTGCCTTCTCCGACGCTGCGATCGAAGCATTGCAATCGCACAGTTGGCCAGGCAACGTCCGCGAGCTTGCCAACGTGATTGAACACGCGACGATCGTCTGCGACCATCCGCCGATCGAACCTGAACACTTGCCGCAACGTTTTGGCTCGCGTTCTGTCAAACTCGGACCAATCGGCCCGGTGACGCTACGGGATCTCGAGATGCACGCCATCCACGAATCATTGCAGCGGCACAATGGCAATAAGCCAGCAGCGGCGGAAGAACTCGGAGTCAGCCTGAAGACCCTGTACAACAAAGTGAACCAAGCCAGTGGGTTGGAGAAGTCCGCATAGCAGAATCGCCGTTACACCATTTGTCGTACGATGCCCACGACCACCCCAAGCACGATGGCACGATCCAGATAGATCGGCTGCATCGTCGAATTGGCGGGTTGCAACCGAATTCGGCCGTTTTCTGGGAACCAGTATTTCAGTGTTGCCTCGCCTTCTTCGGTCTGCGCGACCACCATGTCGCCGGAACTCGCTGTTGCCTGCCGTCGTACGATGACATAATCACCGTCGGCGATCTGGGCTTCGATCATCGAATCGCCATTGACGCGTAACGCGAATTGATCAGGCTTAGCAAACATGGCGTCAAAATCGACTCGCTGGTCCTGCTCGAACGCCAAGCTGGTCATTCCGGCCGCCACGACGCCAACCATGGGCATACCTTTCGGACGTCCGCCACCTTCGTTGACAAGTTCAATGGCACGGGACTTGTTCGGGCTGCGACGAATCAACCCTTTCTTTTCCAACGCTTTCAAATGGCACATTACGCCGTTGGGTGAACTGATGCTGAATTCGTGCCCGATTTCTCGAACCGTCGGACCATATCCGCGATTGGTTATCAGGTCATGGATAAACTCGTAAACGTGTTTCTGCCGTTCGGTGAGTTGGGTGAGGGCCATGAGTTCTGCACACCTCGCATGAGTTCCGAAAGAAACGACCAATAAGACAACTATAATATACGGGTGTACACAGTCAATAGCATTTGTACAGTATTCGCATTGATATCGGATTTTGAACGATGTCGGCATGACCCCGCCGTGGTCACTTTGCCGTTTTTCCTGATTTTCCGCCCTGTTTCTTCCCTCTGCCTGGAATTTCCAAGTGCTTTGTCAAAGCTAAAGAATGGGGTATGCATCCTGCTTGCTCTGAGTTTCGTCCATTCATCGCGAGTTGAGAGCTTACGCCAGTGAAGCACCAACCCCAAACTTAAGGTGTGACACACCACCAGGCCACAGATTCGGCACGTCATCACGTCTGCCACGGGTTTTGGCACGAAATGCCTTTGCCTGCCCCAGGTTTGTGACCTAGATTTTTGTTGGCCCTCACGTCTGGGGCCAATTGCGCGAACGCGAACCTGAAGTCGGACCCGTTGCCATGACGCGAATCTTACAGTTTCTTCGTGAAGAGGACGGACCGACGGCCGTTGAGTACGCCGTGATGTTGGCGCTGATCATTATCGTTTGCATCGGCTCGGTTACCCTTGCTGGGGGCGAGGCCTTCAATATGTGGGGCAGCAATAGGCAAGAGTTAGAGTCTGTCCTTGGGAACTAGATCGGCACGCCTTTCCACCGGACGAACGCTTCGAGGGCAAAATATTCGGGCAGGCCGATCTGATTGTACTTGTTGGCCGTGCCGCAATTGCGATCCTCGGCACGCTCCCAAAACTCGCGCGAATCGGTGCCGGGAAACAGAGCCTCGTCTTTTTGGCTTTCATGCATAAAGACGGCCTTGCGTTTTCGTTCCAGATCGCTTGGACTGAGCGGAACTGCGATTTCAATTTCGTCCAGCGCGTACTCTTGCCAAGCGCCTCGATACAGCAGCACTTCCGGGCGCGACCCGCTGGCTTGTTCGATTTCCGACAATGCGTGGAAGATTGCCTCGGCGCAAACTCGATGTGTGCCGTGCGGATCTGACAAGTCGCCAGCGACGTAAATCTGTGCGGGCGCGACGTTCTCGATCAACTCTCGAATCATCCGCACGTCGTCTGAACCCACGGGACGCTTGGTGACGGTTCCTGTGCGATAGAACGGCAGATCGAGGAAATGCAGGTGCTCTTCACGACAACCAACCTCGAGGGCTCCCGCCTTGGCTTCGCTCCAGCGAATCAAGCCCTTGATCTTTAGGACAGAATCTGCATCGAAATCGCCCGGCCGTTTTTCCGTTAAGGATTGATGCACATCGGATTCGAGGCGCTTCGAGTTTTCCTCGTCAATGCCGAACATCCGATTGTATTCGGTCACCAAGTCGGCGACGCGATGCGCATCGTGATCGAAAACCGCGATGTTACCGCTGGTCATGTAGGCGATATGTACTTCGTGCCGGTCTTCGACCAGTCGAATCAGGGTGCCGCCCATGCTGATCACATCGTCATCGGGATGAGGGCTGAAGCAGATCACACGTTGGGGTTCGCGGCCGCCGGGATGGTACTCGATACTCTCCATCATCCATTTGAAGACGCGATGAGCGAGCTTGGGCGCTGGGCCATGTTCACGGAGCAACGAAACGAGCTGATGATGACGAAAGTCGTCGTCATCCAGCTTGAGCAATGCTTTGCCCGTCCGTTCACACAGCCAAAGTACGGCTCGCTTAATTAAGGGAGGTGCCCATTTAACTTCGGATATGGCCCACGGTGTCGCTTCGCTGACAAGTGTTGCGGCCGCGGCAGCATCCACTAACACCGTGGCGTCGTCGTGTTGTTGCAGGTAGCTCGCCGGCACCTCCTCGGAAACCGGTTTCTCGAGGATCGCGCAAATGACGTTGGCTTTGTGTTCACCTTGGGCCAGTAGCAGCACTTTCCGTGCATCCAGGATTGTCCCGACTCCCATCGTAATGGCCTGGGTTGGCACGTTTTCCTGGCCAAAGAAATCTGCGGCCGCCGATGTCCTCGTGGATGGATCGAGCGTGGCGAGCCGTGTGCGGCCGTTGCGCGAACAATACGGTTCGTTAAAACCAATATGTCCGTTCCCACCTACGCCCAACACGACAACGTCGATGCCACCAGCGGCGTCAATCTTGGCCTCGTAGTCCCGACAATGCGCTTCCACTTGATCCAGTGGCACGCTTCCGTCAGGGATGTTGATCTGCTCG
>JASLRF010000395.1 GCA_030744095.1 Pirellulaceae bacterium
CCAAACCCGCGCCATCAATGCCGCGGTCGCCCAATGGTGGAAACCGAACGGCGTCAACCAGCATCTGCGCTTTCTCGGGCGTCGAGACATGTGGGATCATCAAGCCTGTGGCGCCGTCTTCGAGATACCGATAGAGCCGGCTCTTTTCCAGTGTGGGAGGCCGCAGCAAGCAGTCGATGTCGTACAGGTGAAAGTACGCCAGCAACGCCTGAACCTCGCGGTCCTCCATAGCACGATGCTCAAGGTCGAGCCAGATGCAGTCGAACCCGAAGTGCGCTGCATGACGGATGTAGGCAGGAATGAAATGACCGAGCGCGCACATTCGCACTAATTTGTTCTGGCGCAGTTTCGCGAGTGTCTTGCTTTGCCGCATGAAGAGTCCTATCCGATGCCATGGGGATCAAACGTGGGCACGAGAGTGCATTCGGCGTAAGTGTAGCGGGTTTCTTGTCACAGACGTTGTCCAAACTACTCGGCGGACACTTTCCCATGGCCGATGCAGTACATGTGAGAATCGGTGCGTACCAGCAGCTGGCCGCCGCTGATGGCGGGGCTGGCGTTAAACATGTTTTCATCGGTTTCGATCGTGTTCACGGCCAGTTCGTGGTATTCCGGCTTGGCATCCAACACCATGATGCCGTGATCTCGCGTGGTTACCAGTAGCCGGTCACCTGCCCGGACGATCGAGGCGTAGATTCGCGACCGCGTATTCAGCCGCTCGCGATAGACCGCTTCACCGGTCTTGGCGTTGAGGCAGTTCGCGATCGCTTTGTCGCTGGCCCAGTACAAATGCCCATTGTAATACACTGGCGAGGTCACATTGGCGCCGATATTTACCTCCCACAGCTTGTGCGAATCAGTCACATCGCCACGTCCGCCAAGCTGTACGGCAATGCAGCGATTCTGACGCCCACCCAGGCAATAGACGACACCGTCATGCGCGACCGGAACGGGCACGACGTAATCCTGGATGCCGTTGCAGTGCCAAAGTTGCTTGCCGGTCCACGGGTCAAGACCGTAGATCGCCTCTTTCTGGTTGATGACAAGTTCGTGTGATCCGTCAGGAAGTTTGGCAATACACGGAGTCGTCCAGGCCTTGTTGATGCGCGGCACTGTCCACACGCGCTGGCCCGTCCTCTTGTCGAAGGCAATCAGCGAATCGCTCTCGATGCTACCGTTGACGATCAGGAGGTCATTGAACAAGACGGGCGACGCCGCGGACCCAAACCCGGAGGTCCTCGTACCGACACTGCCTCGCCACAATAGTTTCCCGCTCATGTCGTAGGCGACGACGCCGGAAACACCGAAGAATGCGTAGACCGCTTCGCCGTCGGTTGTGGGAGTGCTAGTCGCATAGCCGTGGTCTTGAATGCGTTTGGTAAAATTCTGTGTGAGCGGGCTTGCAGCAACTGACCTGTCCCAATTGACTGTTCCGTTGTTTCGATCGAAGCAGATCACGTGCAGCCGCAGCTTGGATTTGTCAGAGGTGTCCGGTGTTCCAAAACCGGTGAAAGCGGTTAAGTAAATGCGGTCACCCCACACGACCGGGCTGGACGAACCTCGCCCCGGCAACGACGTCTTCCAAACCATGTTCTTGGTCCCGCTCCAGTGAAGTGGGAGATCCACTTTGGCCACACTGGCGTTGCCGCCGAGGCCTCGAAATTGGGGCCAGTCTTCCGCCGACGCACTGGTCGCCGCCAGGGCCAACACGGTCACCAATGGGAATGCGAAAATGGTCGAAAATGAGGGTATCATACGAGTCTCTCGTCGAGGGTGTAATAATAAGTCAGTCTTGCGGCGTGCAGAAACAATGTGAGGAAGTGTGGAAATGGTGTGCGGAAACGGTGTGTGGAAGGCCTGTGACGCCGCACTGCTAGACGCGCCGGCAGCGGACCCCGCGCCAGGACCACGTTATAACAGGATTGGGCCTGCCACGGCATCAACACTTGATGCGCCGCCCAGCTCAATTATTTGCTCGGAGGGAGAATTGTTTTGGCTCGTCTCATCTCCCGATCTCGCTGGGGCCAATCGCTCCGCGAACTAGTGCTGTGTCAATTATTGATTTTAGGGTTGAAGAAGAATGGTCGCCTGGCGAGATAGTCGTTGATCCGCGATCAAAACGTTTGGGCCGCGGAGCGAACCACGACAATCGGGCTCGACGACCCTGATTCTCAGTCTTGACAGAGCACTAGGCGTTATGTTCGCGGAACGAACAACGACTATGCGGCAGTTGGTAGCCCATTATCTACCTCTCGCATGAAGGCGAATCGCACGGACGTTGAGATCTTGAGACCGCCATGTGAAAGGGGCAGGGTAGATGGTCCGGGGACGGCCGCTGTCATCCTGCGTTTTGGAGGCTGACAGACCGACGCTGATTGTCTTGAAGTATTTCCAGAGTGCGGTTGGCGTTGTGCTCGTAACCCCACCTCCTGGCATAGCTTTGAGCCGTTGAGCAATAGTGATCGTAGTTTTGTGTGAGTTCATTTACCAGACGCGGCACTTCATTCATACTGGCGCTGATCAGTCCGACTTGGCCAGCGTGGCAGTCAATCTCATTTGGTAGCCGGTGGACGGCCAATTCGTTCAGTTCCATGGGGGCGGCCTCGTAGGCGAAACGAAACTTGAGCTGCACGGAATCCGTGAAGGGATCAACTCGAAACAGGGCCCTCATGGTTCGACCGTTGGCGCGTTGACCGAGGATCATCGTCTGCTTCTTGCCCGTGTGTCGTGTACCTTGGAAGGGCTGTACCGCCAACTGAAGATAGTGCCCTGTCGCTTGCGCTGCGCCCAGTGAAAAGGAACAAACCAACGCCCGCGTTCCTGGCACAACGGGAGATTCGAACGTCGCTTCGTGCTGGATGCCTGCCGATGAAATCTGTTCCAAAGGTAAACCATCGTTGTCGAGTGTTTGCTCACACAGCTTGTCCAAGTGCTGATAAATCGGTTCTTGAATCTGATCGGCCAGCCAGCAACCGGCGGGAACCACGACGGGCTTTCCCGCCGCCAACATTTCCACCAACACGCCACTGCATCGCGCGTGGTAACGTTTGCTGTCATAGAGAAACAACCCGATATCCGACTGCTGGATCAATTTGACATAATCATTGCGGCCGAGTGGGTAACGCAGGGCCACGATTGGATCGCCCGACGTCGCTGGCACATGATCGTGAAACTGCAGGTTGCCCGTCCATTTCCGTCCTAAGAAACGTCGAGCCGCTCTGGGAGAGGTCTGCAGCCAGATTTGGATCTGTCTGGCAGATAACGAATCTGCAAGAGAATCTACGACGGGTCGCAACATCCGTTTCCCCTTTTCTCTGCGCATGGTCCCGGCGCACGTGATCCGCAAGGGTGATGTCGGCTTCTGAGGACTTTCAGTAGGCGTTGCTGGGAGGAGAATCTGGTCGGCGACGGGGTACGGTAGTGGACCGAAATTGCCAATTTTGAGAAGGTTGTACTGTCGCGCAACATGTGGTGTAGTTGCGTAGAAGTGCAATCGATGGTGCGGGACCTGCGACAACGCGGCGGTGAACTGTCGCCTGATAAGTGTGCAACGTGACTCTTGGGAAGCGTAGTCCGCCTCGCGTCCATGAAAGATGTCAAAGTGAAATTGAAGGTGCCAGTCGAGCTTGACGGATTCAGGCGTCTGGTCGAGAAAGCGAACCAAACCGATCAGATCGAATTCTGAGACGGTTGGCAAAAAGACGCAGGAGTTGGCGGCGAATCCGAATTCGTCAAACAGCGTTGAACATGCTTGAGCAAAGTCCTCAATTCTTCGCTGCCGATCGACCCGCCTCCGTCGATCGAGCAGGTCTTGGAGCAGCTCCGAGGCGGAGGATTTCCGCGGCAGTGGAGGCAAATGTCGACCGTCGGGCCCGATCGGTTGCTCGCTTTTGCCATCGACGCCAGCCAGATGCCGCTGGCTCCAACCATAACGGAAT
>JASLRF010000396.1 GCA_030744095.1 Pirellulaceae bacterium
CTCCGCGAACCAAACGTCCTGATTGTCGTGGTTCGCTCCGCGAACCAAACGTATTGATTGCGGAGCGATCAACGACTATCTCGCCAGACGACCATTCTTCTTCAACCCTAAAATCAAGAATTGACACAGCACTAGTCGGCGACTCAACGGATGCCAGCGGTTCGAGCTTGCCGGATCTTGGATTGGCTCGTATACTTCCGCCCCAAGATCGTGATGACAAGAAGCCACGCGAACTGAATGGATGGTGTGGGCGTAACGAATCATGGAGTCAAAGCGCGGCATTCGTCGTCTTGAAGCACCCGTCTTTGTTGCCTGGTCGCACCATTTTTACCAACCAAGCCATTACATTGTCGCGATTAGCCCCATCCAGAACAACCGTCGAAGCCACCTCTTAACGATACAGGAAGTTGTTAACAAGAAACCATCGAATCCCAAGCGTCCAGTCGTCGATAACTGAAGTGCCGTCGCAATGGTCACTTCTCCGCCACGGACAGCGCTATACGACACGGATGTGCGACGCTTGTAGATTTCGTGACGTATATATTTGGGACCGAGTTCCCGTCCATTTTTAGCGCTAATTCCAGCTCCTACATAGGTTTTCGATGACTCTATCCCTTTGCGATAGAGTTGAGAGATTGGACTCCTTTGTGGCGGAAACGCTTATCGGACGCGATTCTGTCCCGTTGTTCCAGCCAACGGTTACTAGCAAGTGTTTGGCGTCGGGGTTAAGCTAAGTTTACCGGCTCGTGTCGGTAACGACCCCAACCACCCGCTTGCTCGACGGGGGAAGAAGTAAATGCAGATTCAAGGTCCAACTCACCTTCATGGCGCTCAGCCAATCAATCCCCCTCATCGTGCAACGCAACCCGAACCGGTTGCGGGGACGAGTTCGTTGACCGAGGTCGATCAACTTGACATCTCCCCAGAAGCGGATCTGGTAAGTCGGGCTAACGGCCTGCCGGATGTGCGTACGGATCGGGTGGCCGAACTGCGTGCCCAAATCGCATCGGGCGCGTACGAGACGGATGCCAAACTCGATGTCGCACTCGATCGCCTGTTGGATGAAATTGGTTAAGCAATTCGATGGCTGAAGAAAACTCGCTGGGCAGCGTCGACGTCTCGCAATCTCCTGCCGAACGCTTTGAGGAGTTTCTGCAGAGTCGTGGAAAGCGAATGACGCAGCCTAAACGTCAGTTGCTCGATCAAGTCTACAGCCGTCACGAACACTTCGATGCGGAATCACTGATCGAGCAATTACCTGCCTCGAGCGAAGCTGGTCACATTGGGCGAGCGACGGTATATCGGGTTCTGAATGAATTTGTGGACGCAGGGCTGCTGCGCGAATTCAAGCTCGATGGACGCAGGGTCTACGAACACGACTACGGCTATCCTCAGCACGATCATCTGTACTGCACGCAGTGCCAACAGTTGATCGAATTTGAAAGCGACCAGCTGCTGAACCTGGTGAATTCGGTGGCCCGTGAGCGTCGCTTTCGCGTTGGTGGTCATCGCCTGATCATTTCAGGCACCTGCCAAACCTGCCGCCAATCGAAGCGGCGATCGCGCAAACCCGTGGATATGGTGTAGCAAGCCGATCGCACCTCTGATCTCTGGTCAGACCGTAACTTCTCCAGACATGTTCTCGTCAGGATCTTCAGGATACCGTGCGCGAATGGGTGCGATGACGTTCTGCAAGAATTCGTCCACTTGCTCGGGTGCGCGACCGACAAACTGAGCTGGATCCATCGCGGAGGCAAGGTCGATGCCGGCGAACGCCGCGTCTCCCCTAAGTCGCCTTATCAGGTCGTTGGCTCCACCGTCTTGTTTCACAACTTGAGCGGCGGCTTGGCTGTGTTGGCGGATCAATTCGTGCAACGTCTGTCGATCCCCGCCCGCAGCCACAGCCTCCATCAAGATATTCTCCGTCGCCATGAACGGCAGCTCTTCACCCAGATTTCTGGCGATAACTTGCGGATGGACCACTAGGCCGGACGTGACATTCTGAAGCAGGATCAATACGGCATCGATCGCCAAGAATGCCTGCGGCAGGACGAGCCGCCGGTTGGCGCTGTCGTCCAGCGTTCGTTCCATCCATTGCGTCGCC
>JASLRF010000397.1 GCA_030744095.1 Pirellulaceae bacterium
ACTGGGGAATCAACTTGGTGCCGCATTCGCCCCAGCGGTGGCGATGCATGTGCGGGCGATGGCAGACGCAGTGGAGCGGACCACGCTCGCGTTCCAAAACCTGCGCGTCAATTTGCTGATCCTTGGCGGTCACACGCGCGAAGAGGCTCGGAAGATTGTATTCGCCGTCGCCAAGATCAAGGAGGTTGCCGTCGAAACCGCCAAAGCTGTCAAGGAGACCACAGCAGCGGCAAGCACGGCAGCCGAAGCGCTCAAAAACCGTGTTGCGTCGATTGTCGAGGTCAGCAAAAGCCCGATTGGAAAGTGGCACCCGATGGCCAAAAGTAAAGATGATGGCGGGGCCGTCGCGATCCGGATTGACAACGACGCATTGTAAGCTATGTAGACAGTAGATTATCAATTCTGCACGCAATCTGCTTTGGAAAGTATGCTCACAATGACCACAGACAACCTGGAACCAGACGTTGAGCGTCGAAATGATAAGCGCGTGAATTACACTGCCATCCTTGGATTCAAGGAACTCAAAGGTCAGAAGATCCCTTCTAATCCTCCTAAACCGAACGCCACGAGCCAAGACCTGTCGCTGGGCGGGATTTGCTTCCAATCCAAAAAACGCCCCCAGGGGGAGTTTGTGATTCTCTATCTGCCCGATGGAGCCCGCGCGGTCGCCCGCGTGGCAAACATCACGCAAGATGCCGATTCGTTGAAACACTCCTGCCACTGTAAAGTCGTGCGATGGTTGCCCGATGGCGTGACATCGATAGAACTACCGAATTCCGCACCGATGCATTCACCTGCGACACAAGACGACCAGTGAGAGACGTCACAAGGCTCGATCGAGCCAACCGTAACCTAGTCTGAGAAATACGATATGCGGGCAACAAGCGCGCGAGAGAGGACACAACGTTGAAAACTCAACCGAATCGAATTCTCGTGGCAGAAGACAATAGAGTTTTCGCGAATGCACTGCGTTTCAACCTCGAAGATGCTGGGTTTTCCGCGACCGTTGCATTTGACGGGGGTGAGGCATTGCACCTGGCCCAACAGAGTCAATTCGATCTGGTGATAGCGGATTACCAGATACCAAAGATGGTAGGCATGGAACTCTGCCGCCGCCTCCGCCAGGATGTTCGTTATACTCACACACCGATGATTCTCATGTCCGCCTTCGAGGATATCAAAGTTGTCGAGATGTTGGAGGACATCGAGCTACTAGAAGCGATCTTCGTCAAACCATTCAGTATGGAAGAAATGGTGAGCCAGATTCGAGGATGTCTGGCTGGCTGTCCAAACGCCGCGTCGCCGTCGTGATCGGGCCATACTCTCACCAGAAGTTGAGAGTGAAATGATCATGATCGTTTCACAACTCGTTCAGTCCTGCCGGCCAGCTGGCTCCAGAAAAGCGATCCCGCACGATCACCCCGCCGCATGACTCGGAAGCCGCCAAACAGATCTAGGGCCTTAAACGGGCTCTGAAAAGCTTGGGATCCCTGGAGCGGAAAATTGCTGCGCCGGCGCAACAAACGGGCCACGAGGATCGCTTGTGGCGGCCGATCGTGGCTCGGTTGGTATGCTGATACCCTTGGAATCCGGGCCTTTCAAGAAAATGGTCGACAAACAACTTCAGCATCGCTGGATTGTCGGACGCATAACAAAAACGTTTCTCAGATGATTTCAATGACAAACAGCCTGGCCGTAGGGCCGGTAACTTCTGGTGCGAGAAGCTTCGATCCGGGTAGTCGGGGAGCAACGACCACCAGGCGGTCTTTCCGAGAGGAACGTTCCACAGGCAAGAGAGCTGCTGGCCCTACGGCCGTTCTTGGGCGATCATTGGAGAGTCGCCGCGTTTGCGGTGAGTCGTTGCGTGGCGGCTTCTCTTCTGACCGCTGAGCGCCCAGGTGAAGGACTTGGTTACGGCGAATACGCCGCGGTACTCTTGCCGCAATAGGTCAACCGTTCCCTGGATCGGGTCAAACTCTCTTGGCAGGACGCCACCTGCCCCGCGTCGGATAGTTACCCTGCGCGCGGACGCCACTCCCAATGGGTTTCTTGTACTTAGCCGCAAGCGACGAACCGCATCGAAAAAGTCTTACGCCCCTCCCGAAGCCAAAGCTTGCGGCTTTACGTTGGCGCGACGCCGGACCCACCGCACTGGATGCGATACCGTCGTCGTGGCATCGCGAGTTTTGTAGAGTTCTTCCAAGCTTTGAATTTCGGGGGTGGGCTGGTGAATTGGATCCATCCGCAACCGGCGCGGCTGTCGCTTTAGTGCCGAAAGCATGATTGACGGCGGTACGCCGGTTGCGGGGTCTCCTTTGGCTACATCTCACCGTGTAGCCCAACCTTTCTTGATTCGATTCCACCCCATTCCACCGGAATAACGGCATTCGTTTGCCGCTAGAAAACAAGTATTTTCTCGGTGTCGCATGTTTCACGGAGTATCTTTGCGATAGACTTCAATCTGTTCGGCAATCCAACTCTCCAACTCGGCAAGGTCAATTGCAGGCAGTTGAGACTTGTCCGGGCGCAGTCGTATTGCCTCGTTCACGTAGACATGTGTGATATCGGTCTGTGCACGATCCGTATTCCAGTGAATCAGAATGCGAACACACTTTTGAAGCCCGCCGACAACGTTGATTTCGTTGGTGCAAAGTAGTGGCACGTCGAGCCAACCAAGCTGTCTGGCCGCCAACGCTGGGAATTCGGCATTTAGATCTGTCGTCAGGGTAAATACCACGCTGGCCACGTCGGTCGATTCGATCTCGTTGAAGCGAATCATCAGCGCCAGAAGCTTGGTTGTCTCTTCCAGGATCGCCTCGCGAGTGTTGGCCTCAACCGTGGTGGCTCCGCGAACTCCTCGACACAGCATCAGCGTTGCCTTTCATGAACGTGGGACTTTCGACAATCCTGATAGCTTACCCAGCTCGCGCCGCCCTTGACAGAGCCCACTCAGGCGAGTCGCGCCAGGCGATCGCAACTTGCGCAGCAGTCAGCGACACGTTCTGGCCCCTCCCTGGCCTTTCTTACATTGGCCGTACCTCGCCCGCATTGACGAAGAGCAAACGCGCCGCGATCCGCTCCATCGCTAGTCCGGTGATCGCCGCGACAGCTCGACGATAGGCATCGATCTGCGGGCGGTAGAAATCGATACGCTCGACCAGTTGCGAATCCAATCGAATCACGTCTGTCTTGAAATCGACTACCTCGGCCGCTACCAGCGACTGGCCCCGCGAAAGAAACACCAGACGATCGATGTTGCCGGTTAGCATTCGATTCTGCTCGCGGATCGCAAAGGGACGTTCGTTGTGTACCTGAACCTCCAGCGTCTCTGTTTCCTGCGGCTGGAGCACCGGCAACACGGTGTGCAACGCCGCCAGATATCTTTCACGTTGCAGCAACTGGACCGCTGCGGGTTTTGCCAAATCCGAGAAAAACTGCTCGATCAGTTCTTCAAGATCGAGCGGCGGCGGCGCGGCGTCGGTTCGCAGCAAGCGCTCCCCTACAGCGCGCAACGTCGCCTTATCTGGCAGACCGTCCTCCAGCCATCTGATTCGTTCGAAAAATGCGTGTACAATCGTTCCACGCAACAACGCTTCACGGTTTGGCGTTTGCCAGAGATGATCATACCGAATTCGGTTGCCGCCTTCCATCGTCGACGGGCTCGTCCGAGACAGGCTATGGCGCTGACCGCCCATGTCGGATCCCAGTACGATTTCGTCAGGCAACGCGAGATGCGGTTCTACCTCGTCTCCTTCGGACGCCGCCGGTTGCTCTTCCGCATGCTGGTACCAGTCGGCCCGCCCGTGTTCATAGACGAGCTGATCCGGGGCTATCGGATCGTTGCCAACCAACGCTGCGCGAAGAAGCCCTCCAAACGTACGCGGCACTTTTCTTTCGTTTGACTTCGATGGGTCAAGCAGCATGTATAGCTCGTGCCGTGCCCGCGTCGCAGCGACATATAACAAACAGAGCGATTCCGAGACTCTGCGATGAGTCGCCCTGGCAAACATCTCTTGGACAGATTTTGGAAAAAGGCGTAGGGTGTTTTCATTAACGTAGCGGCAGACACGATCCGCGGGTTGTGTCGACTCGGAGCGCCGAACGACGAACGAAGCCGCCTGGCCTGTCAGATTCGCGTCTAGTTCGGGCAACACGACGATATCGAATTCCAGCCCTTTCGCCTGATGGATCGTCATCACTCGCACATTGGCCGAGGCTGGATCCGAAACTCGTTCTTGCTCGATGAATTCTACGAAGTCCATGGTGCGAATTGTCGGACTGGCTCCGTACACGAAAGCCAATTCGACCAACTGTTCCAAGCGGCTCTGCTGACGAGCGTCCAGGTCTTGCCCCACGATTCGCGCCCATCGAGCAACAGCGGGTCCGTATCCTTCGTCGACAAGTTGGTGTCGCACCTCCTGTGCGACGCGATC
>JASLRF010000398.1 GCA_030744095.1 Pirellulaceae bacterium
CAGGACAACACTTCGCCGGGCATTCCCGTCAACCAACTCCGCATGATCTGCAGAGCTTTGCCTTCATGGTCGAGCGGCTGCACGGAGATAGGTGTATTGGCGGGCACTCGGAACGACGCAGACCCATCCTCTTCGACTGGAACCGTTCCCAGGATACGACGCACATCCCAAGGGCCTTCCAAGCCGACGACGCCTTGTGGGCCTCCCATTCCCGGATAGTCAAAAGTGTAAGTAAACAGCCGAAGCTTCTTGACCGCACCACGAGGTATCCCGGCCAGACCCGGCCCTTCGTACACATCGGACATGAAAACAACACTATCATTGCGATCGAGGTCCACAACATCGGGTCTTATATGCGGTCGGCGAGTCTTCCGAAACGGCACGGGTTCGAGCAGGGCGTAACCTGGCTGTTCTTTGATCAGCACGACGTTATCGAAGATGTCAACCAAGTAGATACCCCACAGCGATTTCGCCGAAGGTTGCGCGGCCACCAGGAAGTATTTCTCGTTGAGCGGATACGGATGCAGAAACTTTGGCCACGAGTTGTCGACCAGTTGGTCTTCAATCAGTGGTTCGACCTTTTGGCCATGGCCCGGAATGCGTTGGACAACGCCGTCCGCTTCGTGCTGGCCTTTGGCGGGATCGAGAATCACCAGTTCGCCCATCCGACGCACGCCATGATGGCCGCTAACGATCGTCACAACCTTGCTCGAATCTCCCGGAATTGGCCGCGTGTAGAACATGGCATTGGGCCAATACGAGTTGCTGCCGTAGACCGCCTGCTGTTGCGTGCCGTCGGGGTTCATCTGAAACAACAAACGACTGTGCGTGTGTGGCGTGTCCGTGTATTCCCACCGTGTGTAGAGCAGGTGGCCGTCGTTCATGACCGTCGGGCACCAATTATGTTCCTGGTCGAAACAGAGCTGGCGGACATCGGTTCCATCGGGATTCATGCGGAATAAGTTGGCAACTCGTGTGCTTCCGTTGACGCACGCCACGCTGCAGAAGGTACGCGTGGAGCTGAAGATGATTCGGCCGTCGGGGAGATAGCAGGCGTCGTAGTTATCAACGTCGTCGTATAGGCCGGGCGATACTTGCCGAAGTCCTTCTCCGTCGACGTCAATCTCGAAGATCTGCCAACGATCGCCCTTTCCGATCGACGAAAAAAGCAGTTGGTTACCGTCGAAGTGTAAGTCGACATCACCCACAAAGACTGGCTTCTCGGGCTTATAGATTCGTGTCAATTCGGAGTCCCCATTCCGCGGCGAGAAGCTCGCAATCTCGTCGTCGAACCCGCTGCGCGGAAGCGCACTGTTCCCTTGCCAGTTGCAGGGCAGACCCAAGCTCGGTGAACTCAGATTCCGTTTGACGATCAGAAGTCGATCGAAGTCGATCAGTGGATTCGCCAACAACAAATCCCGCTGGAGTGCTTGAAGCTGGCCCAAACGCTCCGACGCGCTTTCGTCGTCCCTCTCGAGCAGCTTGCGGATCTCGGCCTTGCCCCGTTCGATCTCGGCAAGGCGAACGTTGGCTTTGTCATTCGTGAAGAACTCGTTAGGAAAGCTGGTGACCAGATCGTCGACGGCGCGGCGCATGGCAGTCGTGTCGATCAACTCGAGCGCGGCGAGACCGGTTTGAAGCCGCGCCTCCTTAGCCGCGCGGATTCTTCGTTCTTCGAGCCCCGGGCGGCTCAATTGCCAGCCCGCCGGAAACGGCACGGACGACTCCATGCGAAAGGCACATATGTGCGGCATACACTCTTTGCGCAGCAGGGTGATCGTGTGCTTTCCCTTGGTGATATGCATCATGCATTGTTCTTCCCATTGCGCCTGATCGGTGCTCCAACTTCCCGTGACGCTGGCAAATCCGGTGTGGACTTTTTTGCCATCGAGCAGGATATCGACAGGCCGTGAATCGGCAGCTGTATACAGAGCGAAAAAGTTGTAGTCTGCCTCGGTGGGGAACTCGATTTCGAAATCCGCCTGGTTGGGAAGTTCGCCAGCGTTCCAAATGCAGGGGAACTTACCGGCGTACTGTTGGCCGGGCAGGCTCGTACGCACGTTGCCGCGATCGAAGTCATGCGCGTTGATGCTGAACTTCGAAGGCGGTGCCGCTTGAACCGCCGTGGCCAGTAGCAAAAGTAAACTCAAGTAGAGTGTCTGACGTCTTTGCGTGCCCATCGCTCGAGACCTCCTCATACGCGCGGATCTGATAAGGCGAATGTTGCTCGCGGGCTTGCCATGTGTTGGCTGCTGGATTACCACCAGGCGCGCTGGCGTCCTTACCACAGCAAAAACTATCGCGCGTGCTAATACTTTGCAAACCCGCTATACTCTAACTTGTTTGTATCGTGTTGAGCAACCTTCGAGTTATTGTTGATAGTAGCCCGCTACTTTGGTAGCGGCCCTCGGGCCACAGTAGGCTATGCAGAACGGCGCCATCTTGCCCATCGTGGTGCAGTATGCCTGCTACTTTGTTTGCATGAAATGCACAGAGGCGACAACAATAGCGTGTTTCACCCGTCCAGCGTGCGAACGGTGCGACTGCCTTCGCAGCAATGGAGGTGGGCGCGGCAACTAAACCTGGATAAACTGAATGCTGTTTATGTTGTACGATATGACGTGTCTCTTGAGGGGTTTATCAATTGGCTTTCCGGAAGGCTAAACGAATGCGAAACAAACCGAAAATGGTGCAGGGTGCGAGCAGTGTGTTCATACATCTTTCGGCTAGCATAGTGTGCGTGCTTGTCTTGATTTCGCTGATTCCCGCGACCTCCAGTTGGGCACAAGCGCCGGAGAAGGAGACGAGATCGGAGGCAGAGCTGCCTAATTCGTTCCTGATTCCAGCTTTTGCCTTCGATCGTGGCAATGCCAAAACGTTCACCACAAGTTGGGCGGATGCTGAGCCAATGGTGGCCTTTGGCGGAGACAGTCCCATCCTGATCGAATACGACATCGACTTCCCCGTAACTGGCGAATACAACCTGCGTATCAAGTATTCGGCCGCCGATGCGCGTCCGGTGGAGATGTTTCTGGACGGAAAGAGCGTCGGCCGATGTTGCCGTACCGCGACTGGCAGTTGGAATACGAGTGGAGCGAAGTGGGAGCAGACTTCCACACTCCGCCTAACCAAAGGGAAGCATACTCTCAAGCTATCGCGCGGCGGTGCATTTCCTCATGTCGTTAGCTTGCAGTTCAACTCGCCCACGCCGTTCCCGGAAGGTTGGCAGTTGAGTCGTCCTAAGGCGCGCACATTGGACAGTCCGCCGCCCACACCCGCCTATGTCCGTTACGCTCCGGGTAACATCGATATCGCTGCGCTGCGCCTGGCGATTGTTGACTTGATGGAAACGTTCGGCCCAGCGTATCCTCGCGGCGGCGAATACTTGGAACAGTTGAAAGTCCGAGAGGACGAAGCCAAGCAACTCGCCAACGTCTCGGCTGAAGCCCTGAAGGAATCAAAAGCTGCTCTCGTCGCTCTCCACCGTCAAGCGATGCTAGACAACCCGATGATAGACTTCGACCAGCTCATGTTCGTTAAGCGAGCTGCGAATGCGCCCAGCCTCGGCCTGCCTCGCAATTGGCAAAGCAACTCCAGTTTGCCCAAAAAGGGCTACGACGACCAGATCGGCGTACTTTCGCTCGCAGAACCCGATCGTGAATTGGCAACGCTTTTCAAGCCATCCGACGCCCGCTTTGTAGGCGATGTCGACTTGCACTTCGACGCCGACCGCGCGCTGTTTTCCATGCCTGGCGACAACGGCCGCTGGCAGATTTTCGAAGTCGGTGTCGACGGCTCTGGGCTGCGACAGCTCACTGGTGATCAGCCTGACGTGGATAGCTACGACGCTTGCTATTTACCCAACGGCAAAATCATCTTCACATCAACCGCCTGCTTTATCGGCGTTCCGTGTGTGTACGGCAGTTCGCATGTGGCCAACTTGTACCAGATGAACGGAGATGGCACAGGCATCCGCCAACTCTGCTTTGATCAAGAACATGACTGGTGTCCAACCGTGATGAACGATGGCCGCGTTTTGTACACGCGGTGGGAGTACACAGACACACCGCACTCGAACACGCGGTTGCTGTTCCGGATGAACCCGGACGGCACCGAACAGACGGAGTACTATGGCAGCAACTCGTACTGGCCGAATTCTTTCTTCTATACCCGCCCGATCCCGGGACATCCAACCAAAGTTGTTTCGGTCATCGGTGGGCATCACGACAATCCGCGGATGGGCGAGCTAGTTGTTTTTGATCCCGTCAATGGCCGCCGCGAGGCTGGTGGGGCCGTGCAACGAATCCCGGGGCACGGTGAGAAAGTCGAGGCGATCATCCGAGACGGCCTGACGAACAGCAGCTGGCCCAAGTTTCTGCATCCTTATCCGCTCAGCGAGAAGCATTTCATCGTCTCGTGCAAACCGACACCACAGTCTCTGTGGGGCATCTACCTGGTCGACACGTTCGACAACATCGTGTTGATCAGAGAGTTGCCAGACTACGCGTTGTTTGAACCAATCCCACTGCGAAAGACACCCAAACCACCAGAAATCACCGAGAAAGTCGATTTGACAAGCAAGAATGCGACCATTTACATCTCGGACATCTACGAGGGTGAAGGGCTCAAGGGCATTCCACGCGGCACAGTCAAGTCATTGCGAATTTTCACCTACCATTTTGCCTACCAGAACATGGGTGGATTGCTGGGTGTGATCGGCATGGACGGGCCGTGGGATATCAAACGAGTGATCGGCACGGTGCCGGTGTACGAGGACGGCTCGGCCAAGTTCCTCATCCCGGCCAATACGCCCATCTCGATGCAGCCGCTGGACGAAGAGGGCAAGGCCATGCAACTGATGCGCAGCTGGGCAACCGCCATGCCCGGAGAAAAAGTGTCCTGTAACGGTTGCCATGCATCACCCAATGCCGCACCACGGGCGTATCAGACTTTGGCGGCGCAGCGACCTACGTCAAGTATCAAATCCTGGTACGGACCAACGCGAGGGTTTAGCTATGCCCGCGAGGTCCAACCAGTGATCGACAAGTACTGCGTCAGCTGTCACGACGGCGGAGCGCGCGCCGATGGCACGCACATCCCGAATCTGCGCGGCGATGTAAAGATCACGGACTGGGCTTCGATTACTCCAGGTAACGGCAGCAGCCACGCTGGGAAGTTCTCCGTGGGCTACGCGCAGTTACACCGATACGTCCGGCGGCCTGGCATCGAGAGCGATTACCACATGCTCGAGCCGATGGAATATCACGCCGACACCACGCAACTGATCCAGATGCTCAAGAGAGGACATCACAACGTCAAGTTGGACCCGGAGGCGTGGGATCGGCTGATCACTTGGATCGATATGAATTGTCCCTATCACGGCACTTGGGGAGAAGAGCTCGACGATCCAGGCCGCCAACGAGAGCGGCGGCGCGAACTGCTGAAACTTTATGGCGGAATCGACGTCGACCCAGAAGCTGTGCCGGAAACCGACGGACGACCCATCGAACCGGTCCTTCCCGAACCACTGCCGTCGAGAGAAGTTGTGAGGGTCGATTGCCCCAACTGGCCATTCGATGCCGCCGAGGCACAACGCCGCCAGGCTTCTACGGTCCAACCGATTACACGAACGGTCGAACTCGGTGACGGAGTCACGATGCAACTAGTTCGAATTCCAGCTGGCCAATTTGTCATGGGGAACCAGGCGGGTACTGCCGGTGAAAGGCCCGCTGCACGAGTTCAGATCGCGAAGCCTTTCTGGATGGGCACTCTGGAAGTAACGAACCAGCAGTTCAACCAATTCAACCCGCTTCACGATAGCCGAGTTGAATCGAAGAACACGTACCAGTTCGGCATCCACGGCTATCCCGTCAATCACCCGTCACAGCCC
>JASLRF010000399.1 GCA_030744095.1 Pirellulaceae bacterium
AATAAGCCGCCCGGAGCGCGAACAAATGCGCATGATCGAAAAACGCATTTCCTGTGGGTGCTGTTTGGCCGTTGTCGTCTCGCTCATGGCGTTGGGTCATGCACGCGGCGAGGAAGAAGACGTGCTGCCGGGCACGGGGGCGCGGTCCCAGCTTCTGGGCACCGTGCAGGCTGAGAACTTTGTGAAGCAGCAAGGATCGAGTGGTGTGGCCGACGTGGCCTCAGCCGTTGGCGGCAAGGTCCTTGGCTATGAGTTCGGCAGACATCCAGGGCACATGGCTGAGTTTCGAATCTCGGCAAGTGCGGCCGCCGTGCCGGGGAGGTTGTGGTTTCGAACCGCTCGGCATTATCGCGCGGCGGCGACGTGGGATCTGTTTTGGGATGGCAGAAGACTCGCAGGGCCAGCCAGCTTTCCCACGACCAATAGCTGGTTCGTCTATGACTGGACAAGCATCTCGCTGCCAGAGATTACCAAGGGCCCACACACGCTGAAGATCGTCGCCCGTCACGAGGACGCCAACGTTAACTTCGACATGATCGCGATATCCGCCGAGGGAATGCGACCACCGAACGATCTGGATTCGCTAATGCCGCCCGACCTACACTCGCTCGGGCGGCGCTTCGCGTCGCTTACCAAAGCGGTGGAACATTTGACCGGCCGATTTCCGAAACAGTTCGATGTTGAGAGTAAGCTTCGTAGCCAGCTTGCGCAGCTCCAAGGGCAAATCGCCTCGACTCCCGAAAACACCGACAGTGCCGAGCTGCGGCGTCTCGCTTTGGCGCTAGAATTACTTTCTCATCGGGCGTTGGTTGAAGATAACCCGCTGCTGGATTTTCCAGCATTGGTCTTTACCAAACGTCATCCGCTCGGAGGCCAGCACTACGCTTATACCGAGGCGCTAAGTTGGAATCGCGACCGGCCGCGTTTTTTCAAGCCCGGGGCGGCGCTGTGCACGCTCTCACCGCCGCGTCCTGGCGGGAAGTTGTCCGTTCTGCTCGACAGCCCCGACGGCGTAGTGCGCGACCCGGATGTGCATTTCGACGGCGACAAGATCCTCGTTTCCCACAAAAGGAACCTCGACGAGGACGATTATCACCTCTACGAGTTCGATGTGACCAGCGGTAAATCGCGTCAGCTTACCGACGATGCAGGGTTCGCTGATTACGAGGGATGCTACCTACCCGACGGCAACATTATGTTCAGTTCGACTCGTTGCGTTCAAACGGTCGACTGTTTTCCTGTCCCGACGTCGAACCTTTATCTGGCCGACGGCGATGGTCGTCTCGTCCGCCGCGTCACGGTCAATCACGTTCACGACAATTTCCCCAGCGTCCTGAACGACGGGCGCGTGGTCTTTACGCGGTGGGAATACAACGATCGCTGGGTCTTGCACGTTCAGGGCCTGGCCGTCATGAATCCCGACGGAACGGCAACGGCGGCCTATTACGGCAACAACTCGTTCTGGCCGATTTCGATGTTGCACACACGGGCCATTCCTGGCAGCACGAAGGTTGTCTGTACGCTGTCAGGTCATCACGACGTGGATCAATGCGGTGAGATTGGGATCTTCGACGTGGGGCGCGGCGGCGAGGAAGCGGCCGGCTGTGTGCATCTTTGGCCGCCCCGGAAAATCGAGCCGATCCGTGATGAATTCTACTGGCGAAACCTGTCGGCTCTGTATCAGTATCCTTACCCGCTTTCCGAGAACTTCTTCCTTGTTTCGTGCAAGCCGCGCGGCAAGGAACATTTTGGGATCTACCTGATCGACACATTTGGAAATCGGGAGTTGATTTACGAGGACGCGTCGATCTCCTGCAACTCGCCGATGCCACTGACGCAAAGGCACCGCCCGCCGGCGATCGCATCGGGTGTCAGGTACGGCGAAAGCGAGGGAACGGTCTACCTGGCCGACGTGTATCGCGGCCCCGGGCTGAAGGGCGTTAGGCGAGGAGAGGTCAAGGCGCTGCGGATCGTGGAAATGATTAATCGCCCAACGGGGACGCGTCACTGGGCAGGCATGGACGGTACGCCTCCAATGGGCTTGAACAGTTCGTGGGACGCCAAGCGAGTTGTGGGCACGGTGCCTGTGGGTGACGACGGATCGGCACTGTTCACGGTGCCCGCCGAAAAGGCGATCTACTTTCAACCGTTGGACAGCGACGGCCGAGCATTGCAATGGATGCGCAGCTGGGTGACGATGCAACCGGGCGAAGTGCGAGCGTGTGTCGGCTGTCATGACAAGAACACGGTGTCTCCCCGCACGTCACTCGAAGCGCTCGTTCACGCGCCGCTCAAACCTGACCCCGCCTGGAACGCCACTGACCGTCCTTTCAATTTCCACCAGGACGTACAACCCATGCTGGACCAAGCCTGCGCTCGATGTCACGACCATGAAGATCCAGGTAGACTCGATCTGCGTGGCGACAAGACTGACGCCTTCAGCATGGGGTACGAGAACCTGCGTCCCTATGTCAAGGTGGCTGGCACTAGACAGGATCCGCCGGCGATTCCTCCCCGGAGTGTCGGCGCAATCGCCAGCCCGCTGATCAAGTTGCTCGACAAGGGACATTACGATGTGTCTCTGACGCCCGAGCAGATGAACCGGCTGGTCACCTGGATCGATCTCGGCGCACTTTACTACGGCAGCTACGCCATCACCGACGACGATGCACCGTTTGGACGGTGCGTGGTCAAACAAGACAAACCGCTGTGGGATGCGTTAGGTGACGCCTGCGCGAGATGCCATCATCCCTCTTCACCGCCGAACCTGCCCGAACAGGGCTTTGGCCGCAAGCGGCATGGCCGGGGATTCCAATGGCGTACGATGGGCAGTTACGACACAAGCAATGCGGTGCTCATCAACTTGACGCATCCGGAGCAGAGTCGCCTGCTGCGTGCTCCGCTGTCGTCCGCTGCCGGGGGACTGGCCCGCTGTAGCGAAATGATCTTCACCGATAAGCAGGACCCGCGGTACACCGCGGCGCTTCACGTAATACAAGGATGGGCGGAAGACCTCCGGCGAAACCCTCGCGAAGACATGCCGGGTTCCCAGCCGAGCGCGCAATACCAGCTTTGGTGGAAAAAGCGGCAGGAGTCGTTGCATATCGAACGGCAAAGTCGCGAGGCGCTGGCGCGGCAACAGCGACAACGCCAAGCGACGCCGTACCGCAACGAATAGACCCGCGAGAGAGCCCCGCTCACGCGGCATGGAACGAGAAAGCTCGTATCAGGTTTTTCTTTACAAATGAGTCAAGTTCTCAGCGACGGGCACCGACCGCAGGTTGGTCGGGAAGCGGGTTGCTGCAATCGAGCGATAGCTCGCATCGGTCCGAGGCACAGCCTCGCTAGCATACTATTGGAACCCGAAAACTCGACTTGAGGCCGAACAGATGATAATGCGACACACATTGGTTGCGGCGACTCTGATTTCTGTCCTTTTTGTGAATCTGGCAAATGAAACGCGTGCGGCAAAGGCCGGTTTCGCCGAGCGCGACATCACGCCGGACATCGGTATGGAACAACCTGGTGGTTACCGCAAGGGTTTTCACCGCAGTTTTCACGACGCGTGTAAGGTCCGCGCGGCGGTGTTTGACGACGGTGATAACCGCGTGGCGATCCTCGGTCTCGACGCGTTAACGGTGCCGCGCCATTTGGTGCTGGCTTGTCGCAAGGAGATTGAGCAAAAATGCGGCATACCGGCCGATTCGATCATGATCGCCGCGTCGCATTCACACTCGTCTGGACCCACGGGAATGGTGCAACCGGGAGAATATGATCATGCGTCCGAGTTTGTACAAAAGTTGGCGTATGAACAGTCTTCGGCGGCCGATCCTGTCTACCTGGAGCGGCTAAAAAACGCCATCGTCGAAGCGATTTGTGAGGCTGATCAGAAGCGAGCGGAACTTAACGTCGGCTTCGGTAGCGGCATCGAAGATAAGATTGCGTTCAATCGCCGCTTTCGAATGAAGAACGGATTTGCGCACACGCATCCAGGACAGGGCAATCCTGACATCGTTGGTCCCGCGGGGCCGACGGATCCTGAAGTCGGCGTTGTGGCGGCGTGGGACGACGAGGGTCAACTTGTCGGCTGCATTGTCAATTTTGCCTGCCACGCCACCGTGAACCCGGGTGGAATTTCAGCAAACTACATCTACTATCTGGAACGAGTCGTTCGCGGTGTGATGGGTGAAGATGTGATCGTCGTCTTCACCGCAGGTGCTTCGGGTGATATTACCCAGGTCGACAACCTTAGCCCCTTTACGCGGCCAGAGCGCAAACAATGGTCGCGCATGGTCGGCGGCCGCGTGGGCGCGGAGGCTGTCAAAGTAATGTACATGATGGAAACGACGAAAGACTTCCGTGTCGCATCACGTAACAAGGTGCTCAAGATCCAACGTCGACTGCCGCGTCAGGATCGCGTCAAAGCCGCCTACGAGATGGTGAAGAACCCCAGCCCAAAGGCGGACGCAACGGAACTCACCTTTGCCAAGGAAACGGTAATGCTGGACGCCAAGATCCAGAATGAACCAATCGCCGACGTCGAGATCCAGGCGGTACAAGTCGGCCCGGCCGTCTTCGTCAGCAACCCAGCCGAGTATTTTTGCCAGTACGGCTTGGACATTAAAAAGGGGAGCGAGTTTCCGTTGACCTTTCCCGTCTCGCTCGCCAATGGGTGTGTCGGATATGTGCCGACCGAAGAAGCTCTCGGGCCGCGAGGTGGTGGATACGAAACGCGATTGTCCAGTTACAGCAATCTGATCCCAACGGCTGGAACTACCATCGCCAGCGAAGGCATCGCACTCACGAAGCAGCTTAAGCCGAGTATGATTCTCACCCGACCACCTCATCCGAAATTCAGCGGGCGGGGCTGGCAGTACGGTAACTTGCCGCCACAGGTCGATTGACCTGTTGGCAACAGCGAGCGGATTGGTCCGCCGTTGAAGTTGGCGATTCGGCAGCGCCATGTTCAGCCACCGACTGACGGTTCTCGATTTACGAACTGCTTAGCCCGTCATGGCAATGTTGATGTATGCGTGGACGTGGGGAGCACCCCGGAAGTGCCACACGAACGACGGGCCTTCGACCCGCCAAATGTCCCAAACCTTGTCGTCATTCAAGTCATTGTCCTGGAAGAACGCCATGTGCAGTGTGTCCAGACCGCCGGTCGCCTTAAGGACGCGAAAGACCTCTTTGACATCCTGTTCTCGATACGGGGCCAGCAGCGTCTTGAGGACCGACTCAACCAACTCTATCTGGTCCGGCGACAGACTGCCGACATTAACGCCTGGGAACGAACCGTTTGGTCCTTGCGTTTTGACATGATTTTCGGTCGGCGACTTGGCGAGCAATGCCTGCTTGGCCTGATCGGCGTCCAGGGCGTGGAAGACTTCATTGACTCGCTTTGTCTGATGATGAAAGAGATTCCGTTTCGGGTCGCTCTGCCCATGCCCGTAAACAATCGGCCCGCCGAAGGCGATGCTGTCTTTGTTGTTTCCGTCCGACCGGAGTGTCAGGTGACGACCCGTCAATTCCAATTGAAACGCCTTGTCGCTGGGCTTGCCAAAGATTGCGATGTGGTACGAGCCAAACCCCTTGGGGGCGTCCGCTCGCATCTGTTTCTGCAACAGCTCATAGCCGTCGCCACTGGTGGCGTCATGCACAAACTTGTCGATCAGCTTGCGCTGGTCTTCGGTATAGAAATCACTGCCAATGGCAGGTTCGGTGATGGCCCAATTCGCGTGGATCTTCTTACGCAACATGTGATTGATGGGCATGCAGATCACTTCGCGTTGTGCGTCGGTCAGCGATTCATAGAGTTGGCTGACAGTGGATTCCGAACTGGCTGCTTCGGCACCATCGGCCGTTTGCGCCGCGTTTAGCAGTGGCAGCGCGGCGCTGGCGGCGAGTGCCGTTGCACCTGCTTGTTTGACAAATTCTCGTCGGTCAACAGAGGTTTCCTGGCAGTCAGGGCAAGGTCGTTCGCGCATGATTTAGATCTCCGCAGAATAGAGTTGATGAGAGATGCGATGGGAAACAGCAGAAGCACTCTAGTGATTTCATTGCATTTGTGCAACAAAATCGGTACCGTCAAGGAAACAAAGGAGCGATTTGACATGCTACAGAAATCAGCTCGAAGACGACGTTTATTCACCTCCCTCGGCACTTTGTTCTGGTTGGCCGTTGTCAGTGGCGGGCTCCTGCAAGAGATCGGTGCGGCAGACAAGACGGACGAAATCGTGAGCCAATGGCTTGAGATTGCTGATGCCGTGTTGGCCCGGCATATTGATCCACCGACACGGCAGGAGATGCTGAAAACTGCAATTCAAGCGGTCTATCGTTTGGCCAAGCAGGACACGCCTCCAGGACTTGCGACGGACGTTTCGCAACTGGCCAGCGACGACGAACTCCATGCATTTCTTCGAAAAACCCTGGTTGCGCTGATGGCGGAAAATCAAATCACGTCTAACAAAGTGCACGATGTGGGTATTCACGGACTTCTGGCAAAAGTCGCCGGTGCCCAAGGCCTGATTCCGCTCGGCGAGTTTCACGTGCAGCAAAAACTACGCGACAACCGATACGTGGGCATCGGAATCCAGTTGGGGATGACGGGCGAGTATCCCACGATGATCCAGGTGTTTCCCCGAGGTCCGGCCTGGCAGGCGGGTGGTCGCGGTGGCGAGCAAATGGTCACGATAGACGGGATCGATGCGAAAGGTATGCCGCTGGCACGTGTGGTTCAGTTATTGCGAGGCCAAGAAGGCAAGCCGACCACGGTGGTCGTGCGTCGACCGGGCTCCGAACAAACACAACCTCTGAACATGGTGCGCGGCGTTGTGCCTTTCGACACCGTTTTGGGAACCGACCGTGATGAGGATGAGAATTGGCGATACAAAATCGAGGACGACCCTCGAATTGCGTATCTGAAAATCGAATCATTCCGCGGCAGTACGCCGTCCGAGCTGCGACGAATTGCCGGACAATTGCACGCGGACGACTGCCGTGCCTTGGTGTTGGATCTCCGTGGCACACAACCCGGCGAGATGCGTTATGTGGTCATGATCGCCGACTCGCTGCTAGGGAAAGGTGTCATCGGACACGTCCTGGGTGTGCACGGCAGGCAACAATTTGATTCGACTGGCGATCAGCTTTTTCCAGAGTGGCCGATGGCAGTTTTGGTTGACCGCCAGACGGCTGGGCAGGCCGAATGGATCGCCGCCGCGTTGAAGGATAGTCGACGCGCGACACTGTTGGGGATGCCAACCGCAGGGCAAGGTGCCATCATGGAGCCCGTTGAATTGCCGAACGGAATCGGTGGCGTCCGTTTGAACACAGGAATCCTGCTTCGTCGTGGTGGAAGACCTATCGCCGTAACAGGCCAATTTGTCATTGAGCAGCCAGGGAAGAATCTGCGGCTTGCTCGTGACGCTGAAGGAAAGTTCTTGCTGGCACCAGACGTTCAGCGGAAGGGGATCTTACCGGATCGTGAAGTTGCCGCTGGTCAGATTGAAGAAGCCGTGAAGCTGTTACAAGGGAAGCTCAGGGCAACCACAACAGCGATGCGATGAGCTGTTTGGGGGTCAGTGGTTATGGAATCAACCCTTGATCTTGCAACCATTGGCCAAAAGTGATCAGTTCTTCTTCGTTCATCCGCAACAGCAGGTCGTTGTAGTGGATGCGATGGATGGCCAGGATGTGCGATTCATGCAATCTTAGTGTGTCACCAAGATCCAGTTCGTGCAGTCGTGTTTCATGAAGGGGATTGTCGACGACGCCCGTCACCCACTCCCCTGCCCTGCTGGTGATTCGCACCCAGAACTGTTCTCCCCAACCACGCGCCGGTGCGGATTGCGTCGGCACGGCGACCAGGCTGGCCGGTTCCTCGTGACAGATGACCGGCTTTGTCGTGGCCTCATTGCATTGTGGACATTCGCATTGCACGGGCGCGTCCGGATGGATGGAGAATCGCGGAGAGTCAATTCGGACTTCGACAAACTCGCCAACCCCCACATGGCGCCTCATGGTCGAATGTGGAATCTGGAAGCGGTCGCCCTGCTTGGCATGCATCCGCACGCCATCGACGAGTTCATATCCATTAGCCAGTTGAGTGGAGCGTTGTTCGGTCATGAACTGAATTGTAAACAGAAAACGAGACTTATGCTGGTCCATAAGGCGGGATTGTAGCGGCGGTTCTCGTCCCCAGGTTGTGGGCTGTCTCCTGACCCGCTCACCGTCTCGACCGAAGGTCTCCTCTTTCTGCAGTGAACATGGACAGGCATTCCACGCGCTCTTGGAGACCTTCGGTCGGCGTGGCGTTGCGGTAGGGAGCCCGCATCACAACACGTGACATGATATGAAAACACTGCAAACCAACAACTTAAAAATCTGTAGAGGGAGAGGTAATCACGATTCGCAGAAAGCTCACCTGTACACTGCGCGGTACAAGTGATTACAATCGGGCGTGGATGTTAAGTAGCGTGTGGGACTTGCCGAATGAGTGAAAAGTACTGGTTCCTAAAACGATGCGACTTGTTCGGACCGCTATCGGACGAGCAGTTACGGCGTATGGAATCACGGTGCCGTATTCGCGAGATTCCACGGAATTCGCCGGTCTATCTGCCGGCCGATGCTGCCGACGGTATGCTGCTGTTGGCGTCCGGACGCGTCAAGATATGCGGCTTCACACCTGATGGCAAACAGAGCATCTTGACCTTCATTGAGCCCGGAGAGGTGTTTGGCGAACTGGCGATCTTCGAGTCCGCCCAACGCGATGAATATGCCGAAGCAGTGCTGGCATCGACGGTGCTGCTGATTCCTCGCGATCAAGTTCAGCAGTTGATGCTCGAACAACCCACTCTCTCATTGGGAGTGACCAAGCTAATTGGTTTAAGGCGGAAGCGGATCGAACGTCGGTTGAAGTACCTGCTTTTTCACTCGAATCGCGACAAACTAGTCCATTTGCTGCTGGAACTGCTGGAACAGTACGGAAAGACAACCGCCGAGGGTATCGAAATCACGCTCAAACTGTCCCATCAAGATCTGGCGAGTATCATTGGTGCCACGCGCGAGACGGTCACCGTGAATCTGGGTGAACTGCAGGCGGCCGGATTGATCAAGGTCGGACGAAAGCGAGTGCTCGTAAAGGACGTCGAACGGATGGCAGCGAGTGTGAGTGTCGCCGCGCCGCACAGCCGTGGCGAAGATGACAGTACAGGCCAGGGAAAGCCGGAAACTCGGGAGACAACACATTTCTTGCCCTAGTGTGGGCTCTTTCACAGAGAATAGCTGGAACAACGGCGATGATTGTAGGTAAGGCGCAGTTCGCGTCGGTCAATTCGACGACCACACATTTTCACATGGCCACCATACAGGCGGCCCCATTTGACACGGCCCAGTCATGAATACATCAGAACAAGAGCAAGATCGTTGGGAGTCCTGCCCACCGGGTACCCTTGCACGCACGGTTCATGGGATTCGGGCACGCCAACGTGATCGACGTCGCGCCAAGATCGTAGGGCTGACAGGCGGCGCCGCGGTCCTACTATTGGCTGCGGCAATCATCTCCCAGCAATCTGGTCTAGCTCCGGTTGAGAGCCCTAACCTGGGCAAGATCACTTGTGCAAAGGTGAAGTCGTTGCTGCCTGCCTTTATTGCTGGAAGGCTGGAAGCGGCAGTGACTGGCCAAGTCGAATCGCATCTCGACGCGTGCCCACACTGCCGCGAGCGTTACGAGAAGACAAAAGACGAGACAGCTTTTCCAGGTCACCAGATGAGCGATTCATCGCAGCTTGCCATGCGGACTTGAGCACCCGAAGAGAATTGTAGGTCTGCCTCTCCGAGGCGGACTTGGGTTTGGAACGGGGGGTCGCTGCTCTCGGAGAGAGACCTACTGTACGCTACGTCCGCCTAAAACGCTTGTCCAGCTCTTCCCGCGTGAAGACCAACGCAGTCGGTCGCCCATGAGGACAGTGATGACTGTCCTGGAAGTGATGCCGTTGTTCCAGCAATGCGGTGACTTCTCCAGACGACAAGCGATCGCCTGCCTTGATGGCTGCTTTGCAAGAGATCATGTGCAGCAGCTCGTCCAAAACGTCCCGACGATCCGGGGTCTTTCCTTCTTCCAACAAGAGATCGACTACCTGCCGCAGCATCTCATTGGGGCTCATGTTGGCCAACATGGCGGGGTAGGCCGAAACCAAAATCGTGTCGCCACCGAACGCTTCGATTTCGATTCCCATCTTGGCCAGTGTCTCACGCGCTTCCAGGGTAGCGGCGGCCTCCGCGGAAGTGAGTGCCACGGGCTCTGGCACGAGCAATCGCTGCGTCTCCATCGTTCCGGCCAGCACTTTGTCCCGAATTTGTTCGTACAGAATTCGTTCGTGCAACGCATGTTGATCGATGACGACCATGCCCTCTTCGTTTTCGGTCACGAGGTAGCGTTGGTGCAGTTGCAGGCCGAGCGGCGATGCGCCGGTTGCGCTGTGGATCTGTTGGTCGAGCTGTTTGGCCACGCTGTGCTGGCGGTCGTCGTCCGCGGTCTGCGAATCGTCTGTTCTGGGCTCGCCGCAGTCCAAACGCGGATCGGGTGCGAGAGGCTGATCGTCAGAATCTGGTTGGTCCGGCGCTTTGTCAAACGGGACAAAGTCGGGCGTGCGTCCGGTGAGTGTATAGTTCAGTCCCAATCGTGATTGCCGATCCACTGCCGCGGCGGTCGCGTCGTCAGACGTTTGCGGCGTCGTGCCGCGTGCCCAGTCGCTGATCTCGCGACGGTGACGGGCGGCAGATTCGGGGTCTTGTGATTCAGTCGCCAGCGGTGTGACGCCAACCGGCTGGACCCGGGCGGTGAGGTCGGTGGTCAGAAACTTGTTGCGTAGCGTGGCGAGCAACTGGCTGTAGAGCCGGCCCGCCTCTTGAAAACGGACCTCGATCTTGGTCGGATGCACGTTGACATCAACGGTTTCTGAGGGCAGGTCGATGCGAACGAACGCGATTGGAAAGCGTCCCGTCAGCAACAACCCACGATACGCTTCTCCCAGTGCGTGTTGCAGTGACCGATCACGGATAAAGCGGCCGTTTAGCAGCAAGTACTGCAGCCGGTTGTTGGAACGGCTCATTTCTGGATCCGCTACGTAGCCAGCGATCCTCACGCCGTTTTCGTCGCTCTCGACCCAGATCAAGTGGTCGTTCAACTCGGGACCAAAGAACGTAGCAATTCGGTCGCGCCAACTCTCGACCGGTGGCAGGTCATGCAGGATGCGATCGTTATGCCGCAACGTGAAGTGGACTTGCGGATGCGCCAGCACGATCCGAGTGAACGCTTCGCTGGCGTGTCCCAGTTCGGTCTGCGTCGTCTTCATGAACTTGCGACGGACCGGTGTGTTGAAGAACAGGTTGCGAATCTCGATGATCGTCCCCGGAGGGCAGCCGCAGGGAGACACGTCACCTTGATGACCACCGTTGATTTCCAGCTCGGACCCTGCTTGTTCGGTCGCCTGCCGACTGCGGATGTGCATCTGGCTGACTTCCGCGATCGACGCTAAGGCTTCACCGCGAAAACCAAACGTGTGTACGCTAAACAGATCGTCTGCGTCACGGATCTTGCTCGTGGCGTGACTGGCAACAGCCAGTGTGAGTTGTTCAGGGGCGATCCCACAGCCGTTGTCGGCAACACGGATCAGTTGCGCCCCACCTTGTTCGATCGACACGTCCACGCGTGTCGCACCGCTGTCGACCGCGTTCTCGACAATCTCCTTTACGACACTTGCGGGCCGCTCGATGACCTCGCCGGCCGCGATCTTGTTGACGACGCTCGAGGGCAGTTGTTTGATCTCGGACATCCGTTTCCCAGTCTATGAATAGTGCATTTGTCTGGTCGTGTAAAATGTTGAATCGAAGCGTGCGCGGCGAGCACAGTCATGGGGCCATTCCAGTGTCGCGCTAACTCAATCCATATTTATCCAACTTACGGTACAACGTGCGAGCTCCGATTCCCAGGATCCGTGCCGATTCTTCACGATTGCCGTTGGTCAACTTCAGTGTTTGTTCGATAGCCCATTTCTCGATCGAGTC
>JASLRF010000400.1 GCA_030744095.1 Pirellulaceae bacterium
GTCAATGGGCACGATCGAACCGGTCAACGCGGACACGTATCTCGCCAACGCGACTGCGTACCGCAAAGAGTTGGAGAAATTGGACGCCTACGCGCAGGAGTCAATAGGATCGATTCCCCGGGAGCAGCGGATTTTGGTAACAGCGCATGACGCGTTCGGTTATTTTGCACGGGCATACGACATCGAAGTCCAATCCGTGCAGGGGCTCAGCACGGAATCCGAGGCTGCGGTTCAAGATATCAACAACCTGGTCGACCTGATTGTTGACCGCAAGATCGCGGCAATCTTCGTTGAATCGAGTGTCTCGTCGAAGAACATCACTGCGATCATCGAGGGTGCCAACGCGCGAGGATGGGACGTGCGAATTGGAGGCGAGCTCTTTTCGGATGCGATGGGCAAACCGGGAACATACGAGGGAACCTATATTGGCATGATCGATCACAACGTGACCGCCATTACTCGGGCGCTTGGCGGGATGGCACCGGAGGGTGGGTTGCACGGGAGATTGAGGCAATGACCCGCTCACAGGCAGCTTCGCCACTCGATCGCAACATTGATATCGAGCATCCTTCGACTTCTCCGTTGTCGATTCACGACATGACGGTTGCCTATCACCGCAAGCCGGTTATTTGGGACATCGACTACAATGCACCGCCTGGACAGTTGGTTGCGATCATTGGCCCCAATGGCGCGGGCAAGAGCACGCTGATCAATGCCATCTTGAATCTAGTGCCTAAAGCATCGGGCGAAGTTCGCATCTTTGGCGAGCCGTATCCGAAACAGCGCGGCCGGGTCGGATACGTTCCGCAGCGCGAGAGCGTGGACTGGGACTTTCCTGTCTGTGCACTCGATGTTGTTGTGATGGGCATGTATCGGAAGATTGGTTGGTTTCGTCCGGTCACACGTCGTCATCGTTTGCAGGCGATGCAATCGCTCGATCGAGTTGGGATGGCCGACTACGCTCGGCGCCAGATCAGCCAGCTCTCCGGAGGGCAACAACAGCGTGTATTTCTCGCCCGAGCGTTGGCCCAAGATGCCGACCTCTACCTGATGGACGAACCGTTTGCCGGCGTTGATGCCGCGACGGAACGGGCCATTGTGGACATCTTGCGAGAGCTTCGTTCGCGCGGAAAGTCAACACTGGTAGTGCACCACGATTTGCAGACGGTGTCCGAGTACTTCGACCATGTTGTTTTGCTCAACATGCGCCTGATCGCCAGCGGTCCCACGAAAGAGATTTTTACTCGCGAGAACCTAAGAAAGACCTACGGCGGCAAGCTGGCTTTGCTGGACCAAGTTGGCCATCAAATGACCTTGCGCGAAAGCGGTGGCTAATGTCCATTTTGCGATACCGTCGCGTCGCGTTTCGAACCGCCTTGGTGATGTTGGCATTGTTCGCTTGCCTTCGATTTGTGCTGTGTTTTTCCCAGGTCGAAGCAGCTCCGATCGATGTTCACAGCAGAGAGCACAGGGAGCCTGTTTCAGCATCTCCCACCGGTCGGGCCACGACTCACCGTTCGTTGGCGGACCTTCGGATCAAGTGGCCCAGCCGCGAGCAATTTTTGCGTGTCTTGATGTTACGGGATTACAACACTCGCGTCGTCTTAGGTGGCACGGTGCTGCTGGGGGCAGCAGCTGGATTTGTTGGCGTGTTCTTGTTGCTGCGCCGCCGTTCGCTGTTGGGCGATGTCGTTAGCCACGCTTCGTTGCCTGGAATTGGTGTGGCCTTTATCACGATGGAAGTATGGTCTCCCGGCAGTGGCAAGTGGCTACCAGGTCTTCTGGCTGGCGCGGCAGTTGCGGGAATGCTCGGCGTCTTCTGCACGAAGCTGATACTCCGCTACTCACGCGTCAAGGAGGACGCGGCGATGGCAATCGTACTGAGCATTTTCTTTGGGTTTGGCGTTGCTCTATTTACCGTCATCCAGAACATACCGACGGGCAATTCCGCGGGCCTCAACCACTTCATCTTTGGCAAGGCCGCGTCGATGGTTGCACAGGACGTCTATCTGATCGGAGCCGCGGCCGCCGTCATTGTGGCCATCGTCGGCGCGATCTCCAAGGAGTTGCAATTGCTGAGCTTCGATCAGCGCTTTGCCGCTACCCAAGGTTTTTCCGTATTTATGCTCGATATGCTGCTAATGGCCCTTACCACGGGCGTCACGGTGAGTGGGCTCCAAAGTGTCGGGCTGTTGTTGGTCGTTGCCATGTTGATCGTTCCTGCCGCTGCGTCGCGGTTTTGGACAAATAGCCTGAGTCGCATGATCTACATCGCCGCCAGCATCGGCGCCGCCAGCGGCGCGCTGGGTGTCTTGGCCAGCGCCTTGTTTCCGCGTCTGGCCGCCGGTGCGGTCATTGTCTTGACAGGCTCGGCAATGTTCGCGATCAGCATGTTTTTCGGCACACGCCGTGGCATTCTGATTCGAATGCTGACGGAACACAAATTGCGTCACCGCGTTGGCCGGCAACATATCTTGCGTGCGTGCTACGAGCTGCTCGAGCTTCGCTTTCAGCAAGATCCAAGTTCCAATTACCAGCTGACCGAACATTTGGTGACAGTACGGGACCTGCTCCCGCTGCGCTCCTGGACCGAGCGACGCCTCGGACGATTGTTGGATCGGGCTGAACGCTGCGAGTTGCTGGTGCGAGTTCGCGATGGCGCTTATCGGCTGACACGACAGGGAGCCGATGCCGCACAGCAGGTCGTTCGCAATCATCGATTGTGGGAGATATTCTTGATCGAGCACGCCGATATCGCCCCTAGTCACGTGGACCGTGATGCCGACGATATCGAACATCTGCGTGGATCCGAAGTCGTGC
>JASLRF010000401.1 GCA_030744095.1 Pirellulaceae bacterium
AATTCAATAGCCACTTTATCCGCCGACACAGCCGGCTGTTCGCGGTTTTCGGCGAGCTGATCCTTCAGGTCGAAGAACTCTCGTTCCAGCTTTCGATAGGCCGAAAGTGACTCAGGATCAGGATTGAGCGTAACGTGACCGTCTCTCCCATCGACTACGATCGTGTCACCCGTAGTCACCTGTCGAAGGATTCCACGCACTCCGGAAACAGCCGGAATGCCACGGCTTCGCGCCAGAATTGCTGCGTGGCTGGTTTGGCTGCCGGCCTGGGTAACAATACCGTGGACATCAATGTCACCTAACGCCACGACTTGCGAGGGAAGTAATTCGTCTGCAACCACGATCAAAGGGCCAGCCAGCACATCGGAGTCCGTCTTGAGCACATCGCTAAGATGGGCGCTGACGCGAACGATCACATCGCGGACATCGTTCAGTCGTTCCTTCAGGAGTGAATCACTGGTCCGGCTGAACAATGAAGCGTAGTGGTCCATCAACCGGTGCAGTGCGGCGTCGGTCGTGAGCCGGTCGTTCACAATCCAATCGCGGACTTTGTCCGTGAAATTGGGATCCCGCAAAATGGACTCGTGAACCGCGAAGATGGCAGCCTCTTCCTGCCCAAGCTGACTCGCTACCTTTGCCTGCATCGCGCGCAAGTCAGCCGCCGTCTTATCGCGGGCCGTTTCGTAGGCAGCCAGCTCGGCGGTAATCTCATTTTCTTCCAGGCGTTTAGTGTTCGGATTCACGAAGATCTCGTGAATGCAATACGCGATCCCAACCGCAACACCTGGCGCAACTGCAATTCCCTTCCGCATAATGGAAAATGTAACAGCCAACTGGCGAAGCGACAAACGGCCCGAGGCTCGATAAATCCTGCAAACTGCTTCGATAACGTGAGTTAGATCGCCCCGACTCGCCAAAATCAAGCGGGCTTCACGATTCTTGCCTGGCTGCGGCGAGAATTTGGACAACCGTTTTCCTGCAGGCCCTTGATTCCGGTTGAGGCATGAACAATCCATGAGTATAATGCGGGGTTTAATGTACCAAAGTGATGGTGAGTAATGCCTTATGACGTTCAAGCTGCTTGACCGGATCGAGGAAATCGAGCCGGGATCCAGGATTACGGCGGTCAAGCAATTGCACGCTGACGAACAGTACTTGAAGGACCATTTTCCCAACTTTCCGGTCATGCCGGGTGTGCTGATGTTGGAAGCGATGTTTCAAGCCTGCCGTTGGCTGTTACTGGAAAGCGATGGCTATGACAGAGCGGTCGTGACTTTACGCGAAGTTCGCAATGTTAAATTCACCGATTTCGTCCTCCCCGGCCAGGAATTGAAAATCTCTGCGAGAATTATCAAAGATGAAGGTACCACGGTGAAGCTTCAGGTAGGTGGCTCGGTCAACGGCTCCAACGCCGTGAGTGGTCGGTTGGTTCTGGAGCGATTCAACCTTGCGGATCGATACCCAGAAATGGCCCCGCTTGATGACCACGGGCGTTACGAATTGCGAAAACAGATCCAAGAATTACTACCATCCAATTAGGGCGAAGTCTCGAATTCAGAATTCCTAACTGAATCAACCACAAACAGCTAATTTCAATCGGAGCTCAGTCAAGATGCCAAGCAAAGAAGAAGTACTCGAAAAAGTCACCGCTGCTCTCGTGGATGCACTGGGTGTCGATGATGATGAAGTTACGCCAGAGGCCACGATGGTCGGTGATTTGGGTGCTGAGTCGATCGACTTTTTGGACATTGTATTCCGCCTGGAGAAAGCGTTTGGAATCGAAATCCCTCGTTCCGAGCTATTTCCGGAAGACATTTTGACCAACGCAGAATATGTCAAGGAAGGCAAAGTCACCGACTCGGGCGTCGCGGAATTGAAGAAACGTATGCCGTTTGCGGATCTTTCGAAGTTTGAGGCGAATCCGCTCGTTCAAGACTTTGGCAACTTGCTGACGGTGAACGACCTTTGCCGCTACGTAGAAACCAAAGTTGGTGCCTAGTGCAGTGCCACAGCCTAATGTTAGGGTGCTGACATGTAGTGGTGGTTTCTAGCCGCCAATCCAGCACCGGTCGATGGCGGCTGGAAGCCACCACTACGGCGGCTGGTGTCTAATGGAATACCCTGATTCTTGACGTTGACGAAGAACTAGTGCTTCGTCACGGTGCGTCCCCTTTTGAAAAGGCCACGATTCGATTATGCGCTGGTTTTGGATTGACCGTTTTTTGGAATTTGAAAGTGGCCGTCGCGCGGTTGCGTACAAAAACACAAGCCTGACTGAAGACCACAACGACGAATACCAACCGGCATACCCTATCGTTCCCGCCTCGACAATTATCGAAGGTTTGGCACAGACCGGTGGTTTACTAGTTGGTGAACACGGGCAATTCCACAAACGCGTGGTACTCGCCAAGGTCGCCAAGGCGGTGTTCCACGATTACACACTGGCGGGCACGACGTTGACCTATACGGCTGAAGTTGAAGACATTCAACCCGACGGTGCATTCTGTCAGTGCACAGTTAAAGCCGGCGACGAATTGCGGGCCGACATACAGCTGATGTTTGCCCATCTGGACAACAGATTCCCGGAAAATCTCTTCGATCCAGCGAATTTTCTTCGTATGCTGCGTCTGTTTGAACTGTATAAAGTTGGGCGAACGAAGGACGGTGAACCGCTTTCGATTCCAGAACACTTACTGGAAGCGGAACGGATGGATGTCGAACGGAAGAAGGCCGAGTAGATGGAGGCGGAGAGAGGATCGAGCCAATGGATGGCGAGCGAAACGCGGTCTAAGCGGACTTTGCGGACCATTGCACAGTCTGTCTAGTAACCTCGATCACGGTCTTGCAAACACAATCACGGTTCTTTTCAGAGGTGCTTGGAAATGAGACGACGCGTCGTCATCACAGGAATTGGCTCCATCAACCCAATGGGCCTCGATGTAGAAACCGTCTGGAATGGGCTCAAAGAGGCGAAGTCCGGCGTGGGCCTGACGACGATTTTTGATGCCAGTAAATTCCCCACAAAGATCTCCGCGGAAGTCCGTAACTGGGATATCACCGATATCGGAGAAGATCCCAAGCTCTGGAAGAAGCGAGGTCGTCATTCCCGTTTTGCCGCCGGGGCTGCAAAACAGGCGATCGATTCATCCGGCATCCTCACCAAAGACCTTGATCCCGTTCGCCTGGGTGTCTACTTGGGAAGTGGTGAAGGCAATCAAGACTTTTCGTCTTTCACGCGGTTGGTGACCGCGGCCATCTCAGACACGGGGGACGGCGAAGATCTGAGTATCGCGAATTTCACCCGAGTTGGCTTAGCAACACTCGATCCGATGACCGAACTGGAGCAGGAGCCAAACATGCCGGCTGGTCATTTGGCAAGCATGTTCGATGCGCAAGGTCCCAACCTCAATTGCCTCACCGCGTGCGCGGCCAGCAGTCAGGCCATTGGCGAGGCGACCGAGATTATTCGGCGAGGCGATGCGGACGCCATGATTTCGGGTGGCACGCATAGCATGATTCATCCCTTCGGCGTCACCGGCTTCAATCTGCTCACCGCACTTTCGACTCGAAATGACGAACCACACCGCGCCTCGCGACCGTTTGACCGGCTGCGAGACGGGTTTGTGCTGGGCGAAGGCGCGGCGATGATCATCCTGGAAGAGCTGGAACATGCCAAGGCTCGGGGCGCGAAAATCTATGGCGAAATCCTGGGTTACGGTACGACCGCCGATGCCTACCGGATCACCGACATTCACCCCGAAGGCCGCGGTGCCATCGGCTGTATGCGGATGGCGATCAACGACGCTGGGATCGCAGCCTCCGATGTCGACTACGTCAATGCCCACGGTACCAGCACCACGGTCAACGACAGAGTCGAAACCAAGGCATGCAAGGAAGTGTTTGGCGAGGGGCCAAACGGGAAACCAATTTCGAGCACCAAGAGCATGATGGGACATCTGATCGCAGCTGCAGGGGTCACCGAGCTCATTGTCTGTCTGATGGCGATCCGAGACAACGTCCTGCCGCCGACAATCAACTACGAGAATCCGGATCCTGACTGCGATCTGGACTACGTTCCCAATGAAGCCCGTGAGACACCGTGTAACATCGCGCTAAACAATAGCTTTGGTTTCGGTGGTCAAAATATCTCGTTGGTCGTCGCTGGATTTGACGGCTAACAACCAGCCAGTGAATAATTGTCCTGCAACCGTTTCGCAGCAGTTGTTTCTTGGCTGATCCTAACTGAGTTTGACGGCTGGTAGAATCAACGATTCACTCCATTGACGCCTGGCACCGAGAGGATCTTATGGTCGCGTCTCACATCGTCATCTGTCTGCATGTTTTAGCCCCCCTTTGCGGCGTGGTGCCGGCGTCCGCAGATCAGCAATTCGAGCAACTGGCAGCTCAGTACGTGGATCAGTTTCCCGCCTTGTCGCCAGTAACTGCGACACAATTGGGAGACCATCGCTATGACAGCGAATTGGACGAATTGACGGAGCTCGCGCGAAAAAAGTCATTGAGGTTTCATCGCGATTTTCTGAATCGCGTGATCGCCATTGATGCCAAGCAACTAGCGCGGGCAAACCAGGTCGATCACGCGCTGCTCGAACATGAACTGCGCGCCCAACTGTGGCAGATCGAAGTTTCGCAGGAATGGGCATGGAATCCGTTGATCTACACCGAGCTTGCTGGCGGGGCCATTTACGGTCTGATGGCACGTGAATTTGCGCCGCTGCCAACGCGGCTAGGCGACGTGGCGGATCGTCTGACGAAGTTTCCTCAGATGTTTGAACAGATCCGCGCAGCGCTCGACCCACGGCGCGTTCCCCGGATTCATGCAGAAACGGCCATCAAACAGAATCGCGGAGTGGTCAGCATTCTCGCGAACATGGTCGAGCCGCATTTGGGGTAACTTGGAGACGCAGAACGCACGCGGTTGATGGGGGCGATGGAAGTCGCTAAGCAGGCAGTTGAAGAGCATCAATCGTGGCTTGAAACCGATCTATTGCCCAGAGCCTTGGGCGATTTCCGGATCGGAAAGAAACGATTCGACGAGAAACTTGCCTTCACGCTCCAAACACCGCTCTCACGTCGCCAGATTCGCGAGCGGGCGGAAAACGAACTCCGGCGTGTTCGTGCGGAAATGTATCAAATGGCAGCGGGTGTCTACAGGCAAAAGCATACCTATACCCAGTTCCCGGAAAATCCCTCGCCGGAATTCCAGCAGGCGATCACCCGGGCTGCCCTGGAAATGGCATACGAAGAGACGCCGGCAGCGGATCAGGTGGTCGAAGCGGCCCGACAATCGTTGGCACTTACGACGTCCTTTGTACGAGACAAAGACCTTATCACGATCCCGGCTGATCCGCTGGAGATCATTGTCATGCCCGAGTTTCAGCGTGGTGTGTCGCTGGCGTATTGCGATTCGCCCGGTCCTCTTGATGTTGGTCAGAAGACATTTTACGCAGTCGCCCCGCTGCCGAAGAATTG
>JASLRF010000402.1 GCA_030744095.1 Pirellulaceae bacterium
GAAATAGTCTTCCGTTTCGGAAACACCAGACTTGAAACCATGAATCCAACAACCAACACAAGCAGAAACGACACTGCACAACAATGTCGTCAGGATCATCAATCTCTTTAGACTAAATAGAGGTTTCATAGTTTCCTTCACAATTAGACAAGCCAGTCTCACGTGACGACATGAGTAACGCGACATCGCGGCCCAAAATCCGCAGAGAATTCCAAGAAAAGGGGGTCTCGGGCAGATCTTATTCGGCATGATCTCGCTTTCGCGCAAGGTGGCAGGACGGGGTCGGGAGTCTTTTTCGGATGACAGTGCACGAGTCTAGGGGCGAGCTTTGGCCGAAAAAGACTCCCGACGCCCGCGAACGCCCGCGAAACAATCAAACGGACACACTACGCTTTTACGCAAGCGCCCCCGCCTGGATGCGCGACACTCAAGATCTTGGTCCTACCGAGACAAGCCTCTCGACGGCGGCCACTTTCATTCATGTTTCGTCATGCGAAGCGTGACTCACGTTGGTGGACCAGATGGCTTCCACAACGCTAATCCTGGAGTAACATAGGGAAGGCACGGGCCAGCTGACAACAGCACAACAGGCTAAGCGATGGAAGCGTTCGTGTACGGTTCGATTTCAGTTTCGTCGCTCGGCCTGTTGTGCACACGTTTGCAATAGGCCCTGGTGCCTCAATACAGTTTTTGGATGGGATGGTAAAAGAGAGATGAGAACGTCACGCCTTCAATTCACCTGGATCATTGCCTGCATCGCAACAACTGCAACGACATTGCGGGCCGAACCAATTCATGTGCTGGTTTGGGACGAACGGCAACCGCGTCAAGAGGAAGCGTACGACAACTTCCTCGGCAATGAGATTGTTGCACGATTGAAATCGTCCACGGATGACCTGGAGTTGCGTTCGACTGCACTCGACGATCCGGACCAAGGACTTTCGGCCGGCAACCTCGAATGGGCCGATGTGATCGTCTGGTGGGGGCATGTTCGTCAAAACAAGGTGTCGGTGGAAAATGCGCAGCGCATTGTTGACTACATCCGACGCGGAGATCTCGACCTGGTCGCGTTGCATTCAGCACATTGGGCAAGGCCGTTTGTCGAAGCGATGAACTGGCGGAGCATCGAAGATGGACGCAAACATCTGGCAGAACACGCCAAGGGCAAAAAACTCACCATTGAAACCGTTGCTCCACCACGCGAATTCACGGTGCCAATCCATGGCGGAGTGTTGACGCCTGCCTACTTCGGCTACAAGAAAAGTCGTAACGATTATCACGGTGTGATTCACTTGCCTTGGTGTTGCTTCCCGGACTACCGGCCTGATGGCAAGCCGAGCACGATCACGGTCAAGTCGCCTGGGCACCCCATCGCCAAAGGTCTGCCCACGGCATTCCAGGTCTCCCGAACGGAGATGTATAACGAGCCGTTTCATGTGCCCGATCCCGACGAGGTAATCTTCGAAGAGACGTGGGAACTCGGCGAGCGCTTTCGTAGTGGGATGGTTTGGAATATCGGCCAAGGCAAGGTCTTCTACTTCCGCCCCGGCCACGAAACGTATCCTGTCTTCAAGCAACCCGAAGTGATTAAGGTGATCGAGAACGCCTGCCGTTGGCTTGGCAATGAGCCCGCGGAATGACCGATATTGACTGCGGCAGTAAACCAACAGGCTACAAAAAGTAATAGTGTGAAATGAAGTTCAAGGGCCAGGTCGGATTGCCGCGCGGGCGATCAATGGGAAAGCACTCATGCAACAGATAAACGTGACATCGAAATGGTTTGTTCTTGCGCCGCCCAACCCGCTAAGCAATATTCGATCTTTTATTGTCGTCTTTCGCTCCGCGAAAGCACGTTCCTTTCGCGGAGCGAAAGGCGACGATCGGACAGTAATTCCTCGGGCAATCCTAACGCATCTCCGGCGATTGATGCTCTTGCTGCTGCTGTGTTCGCTCTTTACGGCGGCTGCTCTGGCAGACAAGCCTCATGCGGTGTTCGTGGTTGGCACGACGCATTACAGCCCTGCCGCGACGATGCCAGGATTGGCTAAACAGCTTGAGGCGTCTGGCTTTCGGACAACGGTGGTTCTACCGGACGGGAATCCGGAACGGAATGAAAAGGGTATCGATGGCCTCGACGCCTTAAAGGACGCCGACGTGGCAGTGTTTTTCATGCGGTTCCTAACGCTGCCAAACGATCAGCTGAAATTGATCGAAGACTATGTAAAGGAAGGCAAGCCCGTCGTGGCATTTCGTACGAGCACACATGCGTTTTCCTACCCAAGGGAAACTCCGAATTCAAAATGGAATGATGGGTTCGGCAGAGATGTATTGGGGTCGAAGTACTTCATGCATCTTGCTGGATCAACGACCGTCGTCGCAGCGGGAGAGCACGAAATCCTGAATCACGTCGACTTCAAAAAACCGCAAACTGCAGCTGGAACACTGTATCTTTCCAAGATCCCAAAGGATGCCACCGTGCTACTGCGCGGGACGGGAAGTGCAAGAAAGGTTGGGGAGGTCAGAAACGCATTTGGTACACATCACCTGAAGAAGACGATGACCCAAGACGTCGCCTGGACGTGGAAGAACCAGTGGGGAGGCCGAGTTTTCGCGACGACTCTGGGACATCCCAAGACGTTCGCCGACCCGAATTTCGTGCGATTGTTTCTCAACGGAATTCACTGGGCGGCGGGAAAGCCCGTTCCCGACAGTCTGGCCGCGGCGCCGATCCGAGCCGTGGCCGTCCAACAGCGTAAGACGCGGCCTGCGTCGACAGTCGAAGATGCAAAGAACAGACCAACAGGCGCGCCGGATCCCCCTCACGATCCTGCTTTCGCGAAGTATGCCATCTACGAAAACACCGCTCCACGCGCCGTGACCACCGAGCCATCGACCACCACGCTGCCGTTGGAGCTGAAACCCAAGAGCCGCATCGCTTTGATTGGCAACACCCTGCTGGAACGCTCTGGACAGTTCGGACAATTCGAGGCGATGCTCCACCAGCAGTTTCCCAAGCACGAGCTGGTCGTGCGGCATCTCGCGTGGTCGGCGGATGAGATCGACGTCCAACCACGACCCGCCAACTTCGCCGATACCGAACAGCATCTGGCGCACGAGCGCGCCGACGTGATCTTCGCGGCGTTTGGCTTTAACGAATCATTT
>JASLRF010000403.1 GCA_030744095.1 Pirellulaceae bacterium
AGTTTGGTGGCGAAGCCGTTCTGGCGGGTAATATCCTGGTCCGACAGGTAGGTAACCGCTTTCATCCGGGCCTTAACGTCGGCCAAGGCAACGACTACACTTTGTATGCTTTGGTTGAGGGACATGTGATGTTTGACCGCAAGGGTCGTCGGATCAACGTCGTTCCCAAACCGTAAAGCACTCGCCGAATTCAGATACAACTTGACGAGGGACGGCTCACTAGGGCTGTCCTTTTTTTATGTACGCTGACCAGATCAAACCTGATCTAAGCTCTCTAGTGAAACCAGATGTTCATTGATCGGGTCGAGATCAAAGTGGAAGCCGGGAATGGTGGCGACGGTTGCGTGAGCTTCCGCCGCCTGCGATATGTCCCCAGAGGCGGCCCAGATGGCGGCGATGGCGGCCAGGGCGGTAGCGTGACCATTGGGGCTATGAATGGCGTCAACAATCTAGCCGGCTTGGCGCAACAGAAATTCTGGCACGCGACGGATGGGCAAAATGGGATGGGTGCCAACAAGACAGGTCGTAGCGGCAAGGACTTGTTAATTCAAGTGCCACCGGGGACCATCGTTATGGATGCCGAAAAAGGCTTCGTGATTAAGGATCTCGTGTTCGATGGTGAACAGATCATTGCCGCGCGGGGCGGCCGAGGCGGGAAGGGAAATGCCCGTTTCAAATCTTCCACCAATCGCGCCCCTCGCGATTCAACTCCCGGCAAACCAGGTGAAGCTCGGAAGTTGATTTTGGAACTGCAAGTCATCGCGGACGTCGGGCTGATTGGAAAGCCGAACGCTGGAAAGAGCACCCTACTCAGTCGGCTTTCCCATGCGCGACCGGAAATTGCCGACTACGCCTTCACAACCAAATTCCCCAACTTGGGTCTGGTTCAGATCGACTTGGACCGCTCCTTTGTCATGGCCGATATACCTGGGTTGATTGAAGGTGCTCATGCTGGCGTTGGGCTCGGTCACGAATTCCTGCGTCATGTCGAGCGGGCGGGAATCTTGGTCCACTTGGTCGAACCTTGCCCACAGGATGAAACCGATCCAATCCAGAATTATCGCGCCATCCGCGCCGAACTGACACAATACAATCCGCAGTTTTCCGAGCGACCTGAACTGATCGTGGTCACAAAAGCCGAGTTGCCCGGCGCGGCCAAACTCCGAGATAGTCTAAAGCAAGAGATCGGGCGTGACGTCTTCCTGATTTCGGCAGTTACGGGTCAAGGGTTGAGCGAACTCACCAGTTCGATTTCCCGAAGACTTGAAGCGACACCATGAACGACCCACTCGTAGCAGTAGGCATTGGGAATACCACGATCACCTTCGGCGTCCACGACTCTCTGGGTGAAGCGGAATGCGGTAATCCTGCCGAAAACAAAGTCCACTGGAAATGGTCACAACTAATCACTGTTGAAACGGCCGGCTTTGATCCTGCCGCAGTCGCATTGAACATACCTGCATCCGCATCCTGGTGCGTTGCCAGCGTGCATCGTCCAAGCGAGCAACGGCTGGCCGCTTGGGTCCGAGAATCGAACACCGGCGCATCGTACCGCGATCTGATCGCTGGTGATTTGCCGATCAAGGTATGCGTCGAACAACCCAACCGAGTCGGCATGGATCGACTGGCGGCGGCGGTGGCCGTCAATCAACTTCGCGATCCGCTTGCACCCGCCGTCATTGTTGACGCTGGCACGGCGATCACGGTGGACCTGGTGAGCCAGCAGGGTGACTTCCTGGGAGGTGCGATCCTGCCCGGGATGCAACTCGTCTCGCAAGCATTGTCGGCCAAGACGGACCAGTTGCCACAGGTCGATCCCTGTTTTCGACAATCCGCGCCCAACGCCCTGGGCAGGTCGACCGATGGTGCGATCCAAAGCGGGTTGTTTTGGGGCAGTGTCGGAGCGATTCGTGAACTGGTTGAACGAATCGGTGCATCGGCCAACGGCTCGCCGCAACTGTTTCTGACTGGGGGCGACGCAGAACGCCTGGCTCCCTTCATCTCGAAAGACGCCGTGTTCGTCCGAGATCTGGTAATTGGAGGGATCTTGACGGCGGCCGCTGCGTGAGCCGATTGGATCCGTAGGCTTTACACGTTTGGCCGTTGTCGGTGCCGTGAACCAATCGATGAAAACTCGACCGTCGCCATCTGAACCAGCGCACCACACGACGGTGACGCGACTAACGCCCGCGGGTCGAGGTGCGATAGCCACGTTGGCCATCGAGGGTGCCGGTGCCATGGAGGCAGTCGGAGAACTCTTTCGACCGATCACTGGCAAGCCGCTCGCCGCCAGTCCTGTCGATCGCATTCGATTCGGCATCTGGCATCACGACACCGGCGATCAGGAGGAGATCGTCGTTTGCCGCCGAGCGGCGAGCAACGTCGAGATTCACTGTCATGGTGGAGATGCGGCCGCGGCTGCGATCATCGCCGCGTTGGTGTCGCGGGGTGTCGTTCTCGGCGATGAGGCAACGTGGTTGCACCGACGACATCGGGACCCGCAATTGGAATTCGTGTGGCGCAGGTTGTCCGAAGCGCGTACCCAGCGTACAGCAGGGATTCTGTTGGATCAATTGCATGGTGCCTGGCCGAAGGCGTTACGTCAAATCGCGGAGTCTTTGGAAGTCAACGGTCGAGATCTGGCCAGTGGGCATTTGCAACACTTGATCGACCTGGTACCACTTGGCCGTCACCTGACCATACCGTGGAAGATCGTCGTCGTTGGCCTTCCCAATGTTGGCAAGAGCAGCCTCGTCAATACGATGCTGGGGTTTTCGCGGTGCATCGTCTTCGATCAGCCAGGCACGACGCGTGACATCGTCGCTACGCACACGGCTCTTGATGGTTGGCCGATCGAACTGATGGATACGGCGGGAATCCACGATGGTCAAAACGCGATCGAAGCCACTGGAGTTGAACTGGCGTTGTCGGAAGTTGCAGCCGCCGACTTAGTCGTGCATGTATGCGATGCAACTCGTCCAGACGCGAGCCTCGTTGATCCAGCAATTGCCAGACACCCCAACGTGCTGACGGTGGAGAACAAGTCAGACCTCGTGGATAAACCCATGCAATCCTCGGACATCCGGACGAGTGCTGTCACTGGGGCGGGTGTCGATCGTTTGATTGAGTTGATTGTGCATCGTTTGGTTCCGAACTCGCCAACTGCCGGCGATGCGGTACCCATCGGCAACGTGCAGATTCAGTTGCTGGCCGATGTGCAAGCTAGCATCAACCGTGGCGACATTCAGCGGGCAGTGGCGATTCTCGCACAACATCATGGCGGCTAGCAGTTTGCGACCGGCAAAAAATACCATTTTTGCTGTCAACTCGCCTGGACTCCTGCCGCATTGTTGTTACACTACTCGCCGTTTTTTCCACAATTTCGCCTTATTCAATGCGCCGAACTGAAGTCAAGGGCAACACGGTGCGAGAGGTACGGACATGCGTTTCGCCATGAATCGTCAAGAAGCGGCCTGGGCCATTGTGTGGGGAACTGTTCTCCTCTGCACGCTCATTTCGAGAGATGTTCAGGCTTGGCAAGACTCGCCGCCCGCCGTCTTGAAATCGCAAACCATCGGTGCACCCGTCATGCGGAAACTCCTCGTGGCCGATGATGATCAGGACAAGGAGGCTTCAAAAGTCACGGAGGAAGAAACGCCACAACAACCGCAGGAGATTCGCGCGTCGAGCTTTCAGGGTGTGACACCAGGGGAGACCACGACAGCGGATTTGATTGAAATGCTCGGCGAACCCAAGAGTCGTCAGGAGCAAGATGGCGAAGAAGTCTTCACGTACCAGGTCGGACCGTTTCCAAATGTGGAAGTGATTGTCAACGACGACACAATCGCGTCGATCATCATTTTTCTTGACAAGCTGGCCCCACCACAGGAAGTTGCGAAGGAACTCAAACTGGAGGGGTTCGAGGCGGTACTGATCCGCAGCGATTCTGGAACTGTCATGGGGCAGATCTACCCAGAACGGGGCGTGATGTTCAGCTTTGATCCCGATGCCGCGGAACGGATGGTTGGCCAATTGGTCTTGGAGCAGATTTCCGCCGAACCGTTTCTGATGCGTGTCCAGCAGGATCGCAAACACCAATATGAGAAGAATCTGACGGATCTGGCATATGCGGATCAATACGCTCCAAACACTTCGGAAATCCATTGGATGAAAGCCCAGATTCTGGAGGCGATTGGCAATTACGGTCGCGCACTCTCGGCCATTGAAGAAAGCATCAGCTTGGCACCCCAAGATTCGAGACTCTTGACGACACGTGCCAAAATTCATTTCGAACTTGATGATCACGAGGCGGCGATCGCCGATGCGAAGACGGTTATTGCGGATGAATTGACACCACCTGAATATAGGGCTCGAGCAAATTGCTTGTTGGCGGATTTCATGGCAAACGGACCGGACCACCAATACAACGAAGCTTTGAAAATCCACCAGGAAGCGCTGCAAATGGGAGTGCAATTGGCAACAACCGATCGAACAGATGTGCGCCGCTATGCCAAGCGTGTCCTCGTCGACGCGTATTTCGGCGTTGCCAATGATATTGCGCGCGGCAAATGGCAGAACAAACAGAAGACCATGCTGAAATGGCTAAAGGGTGCTTCGGAAATCGCCTACGGTATGCTGGAATTTGACGAAGGCGAATCCACCCTTCGTTTGCAGATTATCCAAAAGACATTGCTCGCGTATGCCGGTCTGAAGATCAACGCAGACGCTAAGAAAGCCGTTAGCCAGCTGCTTGACGAGCTCGACAAGTCCGCTGGAGAATCTACGGATTCCCGTTATCAGAATGAACTGCGTTGGATCGCCGTCGAGACGTTGTACGAGGCCATCGAGATCTCCCGCGTGCGGGGAGATCACAAACAAGTCGTACAATTCGCGGGCAATGCCGAAAAACTGATCAACCAATTGGATCGACAACGTGATCCGACGCCTCATTCAAACTACTTGATTGGCAAGATCTACTTCTACGCTGGGCTCGCGAAATCCGTTGGTCAGAAGGACCATCAAAAGGCGGTTCGGTATTACGAAAAATGTCTCCCCTATTTTTCCATGGACTTTCCGGTCAGAAACCGCTCTGAAAGCGGCTTACACGGCGAACGCCTCGTGAGTATGGGTGTCTCTTATTGGCAAACAAATGCTAAGGATGAAGCCGTGAATCTGACCCAACACGGTCTCGAAATCATGCTCACTGCCGAACGCGAAGGGCGATTGGAAGAGGCAGCACTGGCCGTTCCTTTTGGAAACCTGGCAACAATGTACGAAGCGTTGGACGACCCAGATCGGGCTCGTCGCTATGCCTCGCGTGCCGCTGAAATCGAATCCCGTTAGTCTCTTGGCAGTACTGCAATCACGCGCCAGCGGGTTTCTCTCAACTGCCTCCATGCGTATGATTCAGAGCCGAAACGTGTTCCGTGTCTTGCAGGGAAAGGACGTTACGTGCTCGCTCGGCTGCTGATCCTATTCATCCTGGTTCCGTTGGTCGAACTGATTTTGCTCATGTTCGTGGCCGACTGGACGCACCCATGGATCGCGATCTCGTTAGTGATCGTGACCGGCATTGTCGGCACATTGCTGGCCCGTTCCCAAGGCACCAAGACCTACAGACGCATCCACAGTTCCATGTCGCAAGGCCAGATTCCCACGGACGCCTTGATCGATGCCGCGATGATTCTTGTTGCCGGTGCGTTGCTCCTGACGCCAGGAATTCTGACTGACGCGTTCGGGCTATCGCTGTTAGTACCACCGTGTCGCCGGTGGTATCGGCGGCGCCTGGTCAGCTGGTTCCGCTCGCGATTTACATTCCAAACGGAATCGTCGGACGGCCCTTTACAGAAAGACTCGGAAGTCATCGATTCCTACATTGTGTCTCCGAAGACGTCGACAGTCGAATCCGGCTCTGACAAATCAGCTTGACTGGCAGGCGCAAACAAACCGCACCACCGTTGCTTCGCCCAAAGCAGTCGCCGTAGTGGCGTAAGCTTCCAGCTTGCGATTTATGGACACCTACCCAAAGCAAGCGGGATGCCTTCCCACTATTGCGCTGTGGCTAAGCACCAACCACAAGCTGACCAAGAACTCACCATCGTCAGTGTTCTTCCTCCCCCTTCGGCATCACCAAGCGGATACCTCTTACCTCGAATTCTCCACCGCGCAGTTGCGGCGAACGCAACTCCATGGATTGCTCGCCAGTCCGTGTGACTGCCAAGAAATATTCGTCGGTCACAAACTCGCCCGTACCGCGCACCTGGCAGGTTTTCTCATCTCCATCGATCGCAATCTTGAAACTGCCTGCGTCCGCCTCGGTCGCCGCACGATACGTGACCAGGACTCGAAAAGCTCCCTTCGGCGGCAACTTGACAATCTTACACTTCCAGACTGCCGAATCGTCGACGGATGTCCAGCCAGTGAGAAAATCGGTGATCTCGACCGTTTCCATATGAACTGAGTTGCCGTTCAAAACTGCGACTGGCGGCGTGAAGTTCACGCTTCCATCGGTCTCTTGAAAGACGACCACGGGCTCGTTGATTGGAATGGATGACTCCCCGTCGCCAACATCCGCTTCTTCGATCCGCTCGCCATCCTCAATGGTAACCCACGGATCGATGGTCTGAAGACGACGGTGCGCGTCAACGACTTGCCCAATGACGTACGTCCCGGCGACAATCACCACAACCGCCAGAGCGAGCACAGCCAAACCGACAGACGCGCCAGCGGATTTCTTCGCGTTCCATACTTCCGCCACGCCTTCATCGTCGATTTCAATCGCCATCGTGGCTCGCGGCTCCTGTTGTTCGGGCGAATCTGATTGAAGTATCACGGACGGTGCTGGTTGCGGCGGTGATTCTGCTGGGGCCGGCGGCGCGGTCGCCGAGGCGAGTCCTTCCAACATTGCGTCGTAGGCCATCCGGGACGGCGCGTTGATCAAGCAGAGTTTGGCGGCGGCGACCTCGTTCAACAGTTGTTGCGTCAATCGACCTCGCGGCCCTGTTTGATACGAACGGAGCAAGGCCATCCGCCGGTCAGCCGCCACCGCAATCGCCGCTGGATCTGAGGTGAATCGTGCAATGCCCAGCAGGCAATAGTGGTCGACCGGTCGGTCATGCACAAGAATGCCCAACCACTGCGAATACGGATCAAATTCTTTCGGCATGGTCAAGCGGTGTGGGGCGATGCTGATGGCAAATCCGCCACGAGCGGATCGGCAAGCAGGCGGGGTGCGCGAATCCCGACGGGCGGCACCGGTCGTGAAGAAATAATAGTCGGGAAGACCCTGGAAAATCCTCCCAACTTTCATTCTAGTGCCGCGACTCGCAATTGTTAGCCCACGATAGCCAGAGTTTCGCTATTGTCTCGTGGGTTTGCCCAGCTTTCCTTCCAGGTAGCGGGGCGTTTTACGGTTTCGGCCGTGGTAGGGCGCCCCGTGTAGGTCCAGCGAA
>JASLRF010000404.1 GCA_030744095.1 Pirellulaceae bacterium
ATCAACGGCCGTACCAAGTGGCACATCGGCGAAGCGCATGAGATTGGCGATCCCAACGGTCATTGGCAAGCCTGCGCCGGCCAAGAACTGGCGCTGCCCGGCGACCACGATCCGGCCACCTTCGAGAATCTCGATATTTCCAATACTGGTGTTGGAATATTCGCCCGGCGGCATTCCGGCCATGCCGACCAGATCGCTGACGAGCACACAGTGGTCGAGCGTCTTGCCGCGGACAAAGCACTTGACCACCGACGGAGGCAAGTGGTGTCCGTCAGCGATCAAGCTGGCGACCAGGCGATCATCTGCTAACTGGTCCCAAATATAGTTGGGGTGACGCCGCAGCTGACCGTGGGCACCGTTGCCCAAGTGCGTGCTCATCCTCGCTCCTGCGTCGACCGCCGCGGCAATCTGTTCGGACGTGGCTGCAGTGTGGCCGATCGCCACCAATACGCCACGGGCGACGACCTTTTCGATAAACGACGGTGCGTCATCATACTCGGGCGACAAGGTTAGGATCTTGATTCGGCCACCGGCGGCATCCTGGAGTTGCAGGAATTCATCCCAGTCGGGGGCTCGGCAATGTTCCAGCGGATGAGCACCTCGCGGGCCGTCCTTTGGCGAAATATACGGCCCTTCCAGATGGAACCCTGGCACGCGTCGAGAGACTTCCGGCGAATCACAGGCCGCAGCCAACGTGGCCATCACGTGACTCAACATTTTGTTCGAATGGGTCGTTGCGGTTGGCAAGTACGAAGTGACGCCGTCGGCGTCCATCGCCCTGCCAATCGCCACAATTCGATCCACGTCCAATTGTGGATCGTTGAACTCCTGCCCGCCATAGCCGTTGATTTGCAGGTCGACCAGACCGGGGCCAACCCAAGGTGCACCCTCGTTGGGCTTGGCCGGTTCAATTCTTGCGACGCGCCCATCGGCAACGGTGATATTGACTGGCTCGCCCGTGTCGTAGCGCCGTCCCAAGATCTGCATCATCGTGGCCTCATTTGCCGGTGAGTTGCTTGTGAGAGTTGTAATCGCGAACCCTAAAAATAAAGCGGCCCAGTCAGGCAACCCTAATCAGGATTTTCACACGCCGCAAAACGACGGTCAATCGCCGTCGCCGAAGTCGTGAGTTTTCGGCCGGGTCCAACACTGAATCAGTGTAGGCAATGCGGATCAGCGAATTCGTGGCTGAAACATCCTGCTTCGGTCTGCTGCGGCAGAAAGCCACAGCCGCGGAAAAGATTTCCCCGAGTCGCTGACGGAGCCTTCGTCAGATGCGCAAATGCTGGACATTTAACGAAAAGCGCCAGGAGCAACCGCAACGGCGCGCTGAGAGTACATCACCGAAAACGGATAGTACGAAGGGACGATGATCCACCGATTGGGTGACGACATGTAGGGTAGCGGCGAAGTTGGCGGCCGCGATGGCGAATAACCCATCCGCTTCATGCCCTCCAACCGCTGTCGCCGCTGGGCGGCTTTCCAGGCAGCCTTGCGGCGTACTGCCTGCTTGCGTGTATCGTATCGAGGGCCTTGCGACTCCCAAGTGTCGCGCGGACGCTGATTCTGCATCGGAGGAAACGCCCCCTCGAACGGATCCTGAGCGTGGGCGGATGTTGCAAGGGTCAACAGCAACAACAACGTGGGAATCAGACACTTCATGACATCTCTCTCGTGCGGTTTGGCGAGAAGGTGCGACGCGTCACCAGGCGCAAGCCAACGTTCCCGCTATATAGGCTTTCGGCCAACTGAGCCGATGAAGATAACCGCCGAGGCCCACAAGTTCCTTCGGACTCCCGCTCGACGGCGTCCGCCCGTCAAACTGTGCCGATTGGGCAAAGAGTGTCGTTGACTATCCGGCGGAAGGCGATCGGCGAAGCTGGCCGGATCGAACGATTGTACGCTTCCTCGGTCCCATCCACGACCAGTACGTAGACCAAGCCGCCGCTGGTCCACGCTGCAACGCATTTCCCCAGTGTGAACATTGGTTTGGCAGGCGGCGCGCCTGGCAACACAAAACCCGGTGTATTGGCGAACACAAAAACGCGTGCCGTCCCGCCCTCTTTCAGTTTCAAGTCGTAGCAACGTGCCATGACTTTGTATCTTGGAAGCGAGTACCTCTGGCGACCCGCTACACTCTCCGCGCGAATCGCCTTCGGCAGAGGATGGCTCGTCCAAATCACATTGCCATTCACCCAGTCTTCTTCGTTCGCCTCCCAGCTCAGGGCCGCTGAAACCAATTCCTGATAACTGATCTCACTTCCGGACCGCTGGGATACGGTAAAGACGATCGCGGCCAACACCGCAGCAGACGTCACGATCGGCACCCACAATCGCCATGTCCAGGCATCGCCTGGTTTACGAGGTGGTACCACACCCGATTCGTCACCACGAGTACCACCTGCTTGCAGGTCCAGTCCGTCGGCCAGCGAAGGACCAAGCGATACGGGCTGTTTGTCAGTAGAGACCGCTGCGGAGTTCGCCAATGACGCAAGCAGACGCTGCTGAAGGCCAGCCGGAGTCGGTACATCTTGAACCGCATCGGTGATCGTGTCATCCAACTGCCGCGAACGTTCCAACTGACGGGACACACCTATATCAGCGGCAATCAGGTCGGCCAATGGCCGCATTTCCGCCTGGCTAAGGTCATCCCCTTGTGGACGACAACTGTCTATCAGTTCGCGGATTGAATCGTTCATCATCAGATTACCATAAACGCGGAAGAACCAGCGGCCTGGTCGGTTGGCGGGGCGGCGTCCGTGTGGCGAAACAATCGCTGACGGATTCTTCCCTTCGCGCGTGACAGGCGGCTCATCACCGTACCGATGGAAATATCGAGCGCGGCGGCGATTTCCTTATACGAGAGTTGTTCGAAGTAGAACATCATGACGACCAGGCGATAGTTGTCGGGCAAGTCGTCGATGGCCGCCTGGAGGCTTTCTTGATCAACGTCGTCTTCGGCGTCGTTGATTCTTGCTGGGATCTCGTCAACGTTCAGTTCGATCGCTGCTGCCGGTGTGGGTCGCTGTCGTCGGTGGCTCTTGAGGAAACAACTGCGCAGGACCACAAACAACCAACGATCAACCTTTTCGACTTCACGCACCTGATGCAGTTTTTGCTGGGCAATCAAAAACGCTTGTTGTGTGAGATCCTCCGCGTCCATGGCAGATCCGGATAAGCGATATGCGTACCGATACACCGACTGATAATGGTCACTGACCAATTGCTGAATCCGCAGACCGCCGTCATCATCCACCTCAGACGGACGGGCATCCGCCGTCTGACGGGGCCGTGCATCTTCCGACGACTTTCCTGAATCAACCATTTACCGCCTCTTTAACACGTTAGAGCCATTGCCACGGGGCATTATTCCGGATTGGCGGGAAGAAATCGAGGGAAAACGGCGAATTCGTGCTAGCTGCAAGCACGCCCAGCACAGAGTTCGACATTCGACATTCGATGTTCGATGTTCGATATCCTTGGCGCCAACTCTTAGCGGCGAGGAGACCCTCGGTCGTGACAGTGCACTGGTCCGGAGACCAGTGCACAACGTACAAACACCCGCACAACACGCATACCTCCGCGACGGGCGGAAGTGACCAAGAAAGACGCTAATCGCCAAGATTCTCAAGTTCTTCCCATCGCGCGTAGGCGGCAGCCAGGCGGACGCCAAGATCGTTCAGTTTGGCCTGCTGCTCGGCAATCGTCTCTCCGGTCTGTCGATAGTATTCAGGCTCGGCCATCGCTGCATGAATTGCGGCAACGCTCTGTTCAAGTTTCTCAATGGTGCCCGGCAACGAATCCAATTCGCGACGGTCCTTGTAAGAAAGTCGGCGAGTCTTGCTTTGGCCTTGTACGCTTGGCCCGGAAGTCGTCGATGCGGCATTGACCGTCTTGCCATTTTTTTGTCTGGTAGTCGTGCCGGTTGTTCGCGCGGCGGTGTCGCGAGCCACCTCGCGCTGACGTTGCCAATCGTCATAGCCACCCACATATTCTCTGACTTGCTCGTCTTCGAACACGATCGTACTGGTGACAACGTTGTTGAGAAACTCCCGATCGTGGCTTACGAGCAACACAGTCCCGTTGAATTCGACCAGACGTTCCTCCAACAACTCGAGCGATTCACTATCCAAGTCGTTGGTTGGTTCATCGAGCACGATCACGTTGGCTGGCTTCGTGAACAGGCGGGCCAGCAAGACGCGGTTCCGTTCGCCCCCAGAGAGGAAACGTACGGGCGTCCGCGCTCGATCGGGTGTAAACAGAAAGTCCTGCAAGTAGCCGATAATGTGCTGTGACCTTCCATCTCCTAGAACAGTATCATAGCCCTGGCCGACATTTTCTTGTACGGTCTGGTCATCGTCCAGCTGCGCTCGAAGTTGATCAAAATAGACAACCTGGAGATTCGTACCCAGCTTGATGGTCCCGTGCTGCGGCGCAAGTTGTCCGAGCAGAAGCCGTAGTAGTGTGGTCTTGCCTGCGCCGTTACGGCCAATCAGGCCAACCTTGTCGCCCCGCATGATCAACGTGGAGAAATCTCGCACGATAGGTAAATCATCATACGCAAATGAAATGTCCTTCACTTCGGCAATCAGGTTGCCACTTCGCTGGCCCTCCTGGATCCGCAACCGCACCGTGCCGGTCTTCTCTTGCCGATCCCCCCGTTGGCGGCGCATTTGCTGCAAAGCACGGACGCGGCCTTCATTGCGGGTCCGTCGGGCCTTGATCCCCTGCCGAATCCAGCGTTCCTCTTCCGCCAGTTTCCTGTCAAATAGGGCGTCTTGTTTCTCTTCGGCGGCCAGTGCAGCCTCCTTGCGACGGAGAAACGTGTCGTAATCGCATGACCAGTCAAACAGCCGACCGCGATCGATCTCAAGAATCCGCGTGGCGAGCCGGCGGAGAAACATGCGATCATGCGTTACGAAGATTAACGTGCTCTTCCAACGTGACGAACCCAAAAACGTCTCCAGCCAGTCGATAGCGTCGATATCCAGGTGATTGGTCGGTTCGTCCAGCAAGAGCAAGTCCGGCTCGCAGGCGAGCGCTCGAGCGAGCAGTACACGCCGCTTCATTCCAGACGATTGGAGCTCAAATGCAGCCAACGGATCGAGTTCCATCCGCGAGAGAATTCTGTCGACACGATGTTGTAGTTTCCACGCCCGATCGTGGTCGTCAGGGTGAATACGAGTGTTGGAATTCGGGCGCATCTCGCCGACTCGCTCAGCCCCCGCCTCGACGATGGACGCGACACTGCCCTGTAGATCCTGGGGCACATCCTGCCCCAGTATCGAAACGACACAGCCGGGCGCGAAAGCGATCTCGCCACCGTCCGGCGTGACCTCGCCCGTCAGCATGCGCAGCAGCGTCGTTTTCCCTGCGCCATTCCGGCCCAGCAAACCGATTCGTTGGCCCGGATCGATCTGACAAGAAACTTTGTCCAACAGCGGAGGGCCGCGAAATCCAATACTCAATTCGCGTAATGTGATCAGAGCCATCGTGGAGCAACAGGGCAAGACGAGGCACTAGCCTCGGTCGTGATTGAGGGGTGATCCTGCGAAGGAACTCTGCAGGATGTGCTAATCTCACATAATTATTGCCGAAAACTGCGTCAGCCAGTAGGCCGGCACGTGCCAGCTCATCGGTCGCGTGTGTCAGGTAACGACGAAATTGGAACGTACAAGTGAGTCCGTCGACGTCGGACGGGCAATAACTAACGGTCTTTTCGGAATTCCCGTTACACCGTAGCGGTCAAAAACCGAATTCCTACGTCTACGATGTGACAACCCGCTTCGTCGGATCAGCGACGTTTGGGGCGGGGAATCTTGCCGGCATTCCCACCACGACGCGAGCGGCGCCGGTTGCCAGCCGGCTTCGCGGCAACCTCGTCGAGTGGCGTACCTATTTCCTCTCGCAGCTGAGTGATTCGATCGCGAATCACGCCGGCACGCTCGAATTCCAAGCTGTCAGCGGCTTCCAACATCTCTGCCTCCAATTCGTTGATGTACTCTTCGGTCACGTAGACCGTCTCGTCCGTCCGCCCAACTGCGGCATTTGCCTGACGATGCGCCGCGGCCGTTGCTTCGATTCCTGCGCGTATATTCTTGAGCACCGTTTGCGGTGTGATCCCGTGTTCGGCATTATAGGCCTGCTGTGCGGTCCGCCGCCGATCCGTTTCGTCAATCGCCTTCTGCATCGAATCAGTGACTTTATCCGCATACAGGATGACCTTGGCGTTCACATTGCGTGCCGAGCGGCCGATCGTTTGGATCAATGATGTTTCACTCCGCAAAAAACCTTCCTTGTCGGCATCCAGAATTGCCACCAGCGACACTTCTGGCAGGTCCAGGCCTTCGCGGAGCAAATTGACTCCGATCAGCGCCTCGAACTTCCCTTCGCGCAATTCTCGTAACAAGTCGACGCGTTCGAATGCGTTCAGCTCGCTATGCAACCACTTGGCAGTGACTCCTTTCCCGTTCAGGTAGGCCGAAAGATCCTCGGCCAGCCGTTTGGTTAGCGCCGTGACC
>JASLRF010000405.1 GCA_030744095.1 Pirellulaceae bacterium
TACTTTTTCGCGGATTTTCAGCCGCCTCACTCTCTGGCGCGACCTTCACCGCAGAACCGCCACAAGAAAACTGTGACCAATCTGCCGCCGCTGGCAACCCATGGTGAGAAACGACCAGCGGCGAGATGAAGCACATGTGGATATTACCTTGGCAACTGACCAGCGAAGCGACGAGCAATTGGCAGCTGAAGCTGCCCGCGAAGGGTCCGATGGCCCCGCCTTCGTGGCCTTGTGCGCTCGTTATCAGGAGCGTGTGTGGCGCATCTGCTGTCGTTTGGTGGGAAACGCCGAAGATGCGAGTGACGCCGCGCAGGAGGTGCTGCTGAAGATGTTTATACAACGCGCGCAATTCAAACAAGAAAGTCAGTACAGCACGTGGGTCCACGGGATCGCGATTCGAACGTGCCTGATGCTGCGTCGCGGCAGCGGGCGGCGACGGCAGCGAGAAACACGGGCATTCGAACAGCGTCAGAGGCGCGAATCGGTAGGTGATCCGGACCCGCACGACACCTCGCTCGATCTGAACCAAATCCTCGAGACGTTGGAGGAGGAAGAGCGTGCGATGCTGATCATGAAATACGCGGAAGGACACTCATACAACGACTTGGCAGAGATGTTCGGCAAGACAGCAAGTGCCTGCAAAATGCGAATCAGCCGAGCTCGCCAGCAACTTAAGGAACGGTTTCCGGAACACCACTTTGGTGGAGACGATGGTTAGCCAACGATGAAGAATTTTCTAGATCAACTTGCCGACGAAGATATGCCCGTCATGCCGGACGAGCTTGATACGAACCTGCATCATCGCATCAATAACCTCTTGATCGGGCAGCAAGTGCTCGAATTGATTTGCTTCGCGATACCTTACGTGTTTTTTCACTACCTTCACGCACTCACCGGCGCAACTTGCTTTAGCATGAGCGGCCGGTATCCAAAAACAGGAGAAGATCATGCAACCCGAGACGACTAAAGCCGTGACTGACATTGGTGGCCGTACCGTAGAGGGAATTTCGCAAACGGCATCGACTTCGACCACTGCCGTGGTCGAGAGTTTTCAGTCGGCGCTGAATCAGGTCATCGAACTCGCCCCCAAGGCGCTCGCCGCCGCTATCGTTCTGGTGATTGGCTTCCTGGTCGCCAAACTGTTTGCCCGCGGCGTGGCGGCATTGTCCGACAAGCTAGGTCTGCAACGCGCCGCAGAACGTGGCGGACTGGCCGAATCAATGCGACAAGGTGGTGTCGAAAGAACCGTGCCCCAAATTATTGGTGTCATCATCTTCTGGCTGCTGATGACCGTCTTTCTCGTGGCCGCCTTCGAGATTTTGGATCTACCGGGAATGGCCGGTGCCATTGAGAGAGTCCTGGCGTACATTCCCAAGGTTCTGGTTGCCACCATTCTGGTTGTGATTGGTCTGATGGTGGCGTCGTTCGTGCGCGGTGTGATTGCCACCAGCGCCGATCGTTTTGGTATTACCTACGCCCAGCAGTTGGCCAGCAGCTGTTATTACATTCTCGCGCTGATGACTTTGATCGCCGCCTTTGAACAGCTGGAGATCAAATTCGAGCTCTTGAATTTTGCGATCTTGATTGTCTTTGGCGCCATCGCACTGGCCCTGGGGCTCAGCTTTGGCCTCGGCGGTCGCGACGTGACAGCCGGCATTCTCTGCGGCTACTATGTGCGCCAACGTTTTCAGTCGGGTGATCACGTCAGCATCGCCGGGCATGAAGGGACCGTCCGCGAAGTGGGCCCCGTCGCCACAATCATCGAGAGCGAAGAAAACGGCTTGATGAACCGCAGGAGTATCCCCAACCATCTCATGCTGAAAGACGCGGTGCGGTAGTCGGATGAGGGCACAGCGCGGCGCCAAGATTGATAAGTCTTGAGCGCGCGCCGATTCACTGTAGCAACTTTTCTCCGTTTGGGCTCCTGAAACAAAGCGCCGCGAACGCTACAGGTCGGTGCGACACGCACTAGCGTCGCGCTTGTGCCGCGGTGTCATCCTTGCGCACCAGCACCTCGCCGCCAAGACGCACGACAGAGGGGGCGCTTTTGGGGATCAAGTCGCAATTGATGATCTCCGTGTGCGAGTGTCCGTCGGCGTGGATCTGAGCTGTCCCGTTGTCGCCGATGAGACAAGCAACAATCTTCACTCGAGACGCCCCATTAATGGCGATACCGCTACGACCGTTGCCACGACTCGTTAGCCCGGCCAGCGTTGCGTCGAATACGCTGTCATGGGCATTGATGCCGTCCAACTGGAATCCTTGCACCACCAGGTCTGTAATCACGATGTGACGTACCTCGTAAAGAGTGATTCCGATCGGCAAGACCGTATGACTAAGCTCGTACTGATGTGGCCCCCGTCCCGGCTCCGGACGAAAGTAGACATGACGGTCAAAGAGGCACCACTCGAGTGGTTCGAGCTTCGGCAAGAGCTCGCCCCGCTTCACCTTCTTGCGCGCAACCGGCTTGTCGTCCAGGAATAAGTTGTGGTGGGCCATTCGCGACGGGCGGAAACGGTAGATCTCGTCGCCGACGTGCCGCCAGACGCCTTTCGGAACGGGATGTGAACCGTCCAACACCGCGCCATTGCCGATAATCTCGAACGGTCGTCTCTCGGCCCCGCTGTGCCGACCAGCCTGCAACGTAACACTCTCGCGATACGGCTCGCCGGTGGCCGCCAGGATGATGCGGTCGCCATTTTGCGCCAGTTGAAGGGCACGACCGATACTCCTGCACGGACCACCTGCCTGGCCGACCATCACCGCCGATGAGCCGTCCCGACGGTTGTCGCCCGTCTGATTATTGACGAAAATGTCGCGCGCACGTGCAGTTCCTCCGTACACAACGACCGTCGTCAATGACAAGATCAGCAATCGCGTCAACACTTTTTCAATCAAGATAGACAAAATGGGTTAAATGCAAAGAATGGCGTCGATCGAATTGGGATTTTGGCTGACAAGCAATCCCCAGTCAAGGAGAACTTCGCTAGAAAGCGGCTCAATTTCGCAAGTTATTTGAATTTGTCAGTACGATGGCTACCAAAGCCGTTGGGACTTGGAAGGCCTTGGAAAGCCAAGCGTGCAAAATCGATCGATGTCGAGTACCAGCAATGCAAGTGCAACTCAATCAACGAACCATTGAGTTGGTGAAGGGTGATATCACTCAGCAGAAGATCGACGCAATCGTCAATGCCGCAAACAGTCGCCTGGCAGGTGGTGGCGGCGTGGATGGCGCGATCCATCGCGCTGGTGGTCCAACCATCATGCGCGAGACCGACCAACAGTACCCTAACGGGTGTCCGACTGGATCGGCCGTGTCAACGGGCGCCGGTAAACTTCCAACTCGCTTGATCCTACACGCAGTGGGGCCTGTTTGGCGCGACGGCCAGCATGGCGAGCCGCAGTTGCTGGCGGCAGCTCATCGCCGTTGCTTGGAACTCGCCGCCGAGCAGCATTGCAAGGGGATCGCTTTTCCCGCGATCAGCAC
>JASLRF010000406.1 GCA_030744095.1 Pirellulaceae bacterium
CGTTGACGAACGTGCCGTTGGTGCTGGATAGGTCCCGTAGAATCAGTCCTTCTGAATCTCTGCGGATCTCCGCATGGAAGCCGGAAACGGTCCGAGACGGCAAACAAAGCGATGCTTCAGGTTTGCGCCCAATCAGGAACGGCAACGCAGTGATTGCGATATGCGTCATCTCGGCCCCCGCCCCGATGTTCCCGACCAGGAACCAAGCTGACGCATCGCCCTCAGGCACGGTGGCAGTCTCGTTTGCAGGCAGCACTTCCATTTCCATACTCCGGATTTCTCAGTCTTCCCCAAACGTACCCCATAAAACACCGTCTGTTGCTTCACGACATCACGACGTCCGAGATCTACCTCCAGAAGTTCAGGCGATTCTGCTGATCCAGTACGAAACGACCGGCGGTATTCGGCACCTACGCTGACATCCTGCACAGTCCGGCAATAGTCGCGACTAGAGGACGAGCGGTCCGATGATGGCTGTTCTAACGATTGTGCGTCGTGCCGAGCGGCACGTCGATTCTATGGGGTTTCGTGAGGTACCTTTGCGAAGAGTGAGGCTGCGCTTTGGCAGCGGACCTGAATTTACGGTGAAGCCAAACGTCTAGGAAATGAATGCGCAGTCTTGCGATTCACCCTTTCAGAAACGGTGATTGAGCAAATGACCACTGAGACAACTGAATTAGAAGGCGATTTGCTGGCCTCATTGCTTTCAGATGAGACGTTCCTGCCGACTCAGCCGAGGGCGCTGGTGGAGACGGGGTTGCCGACTCCATTCGTTGAGTCACTGCTTATCAAAGTGCTCGCTTCGGTGGGCACATGCAGCGGGCGCAGGTTGGCCGATCAGATCTGCCTGCCGTTCGGATTGTTGGAAGATGTCATTCAGTCGTTGCGTACGCGGCAACTGTTGGTGCACGCGGGTTCGGCAGCTTTCAACGATTATTATTATGCCCTGACCGACCAAGGAAACGCCGCAGCACAACGAGCGCTTCGCGCCTGTTCGTATATCGGGCCGGCACCCGTCCCGCTGATGGACTACGTGATCTCCGTCGAAGCGCAGTCGATCGCTGCGGAATCGCCAAGGCGGGAAAAGTTGGCTGCCGCATTCAAGGGTATTACGGTCGAAGAGGAACTGCTCGACCAACTCGGGCCGGCAGTCAATTCTGGTGCCGGCATGTTCTTGTTCGGCGAGCCCGGCAATGGCAAGTCGACATTGGCCCACCGAATCACTCAGTGTTTCGGACAGGAGGTTTGGGTCCCACACGCACTGATCGAGCATGGCGAGATCATCAAGGTCTACGATCCTTCGTACCACCATGAAGTAGGCGTCGACTCGCGAGGATTGATCAAGACGCATGATTTTGATCGTCGTTGGGTGCGGATTCAACGGCCGACTGTCGTCGTCGGCGGCGAGCTGACCATGGACAACTTGGAGATTCGTCACGATCCCCACAGTCGAGTAGGTGAGGCTCCATTGCAGGTCAAAAGCAATTGCGGTTGCCTGGTGATTGACGATTTTGGCCGCCAGAGAATCGCCCCCAGCGAACTGCTTAATCGTTGGATTGTACCCCTGGAGAACCGTCATGATTATCTCACATTGTCTTCTGGAAAGAAATTCCAAGTGCCGTTCGAACAGCTGATCTTGTTCTCGACGAACCTGGAGCCATCCGAGCTTGTCGACGAAGCGTTCTTGCGACGGATCCCATACAAGATCGAAATCGGCAATCCCAGTGAAGAGGAGTTTCACGAGCTTTTTCAGTTGTACGCGGTGGAATCAGGATGCACCTATCAACATCAGGTCGTCGAGCAGTTGTTGGCGACGCATTACCGACCGAATGGAAGAGCTATGCGGCGTTGCCATCCCCGTGACTTGCTCAAGCAGCTGCGGAGCTTTTGCACCTACCACGGCCTCCCTTTTGAAATGCAGACCGAATACCTGAACCGAGTTGTTGGATGTTACTTCACGATGGTCTTGAAGTAGTAAATCCAGCAGCGTGCCGGCCCCCGTAGCGAACGAGTGACCTTATGGAAACCCTCCCCAAGGACGTACAAACAATCGATCTTCGCGAGCCGATACCCGGCTATCTGTTGGGAGAACGATTGGGTGCTGGAGGGTTCGGCGAAGTGTGGCGCGCCACTGCGCCGGGTGGATTGGCCAAAGCTGTCAAAATTGTCTACGGCCATATGCAAGGCGATCGTGCCGCACAAGAGCTAAAGGCGCTACAAAGAATCAAGGAAGTCCGCCATCCCATGCTACTGTCTCTGGAGCGGATTGAATCGGTCGCCGAAAATCTGGTAATCGTGATGGAATTGGCCGATGGCAGCCTCCGCGACCGGCTGGCAGAGAAAGAGGCGGCTGGCCTGCTCGGGATTCCTCGTGAAGACTTGTTGGTGTATCTCAGAGACGCCGCCGACGCGATGGACTACCTGGTTGAACATCATTCGCTCTTGCATTTGGACATCAAGCCAGAAAACCTCTTGCTGGTTGCCGACCGAGTTAAGGTCGCCGATTTTGGTCTGATGCGAGAGTTGGGTGATGTAAACTCTTCACTCATCGGTGCGATGACTCCACTGTATGCCGCTCCGGAACTCTTCGACGGCACGCCCCATCGGCACAGCGACCAATACAGCCTGGCGGTCGTCTACCAAGAATTGTTGAGCGGCCAACCGCCATTTGCCGGTCGCACTCCCGCTCAGTTGATTTCTCAGCATCTACATAGCCAACCGAACCTGAAATCGTTGCCGACGTGTGATCAACCGATAATCGCTCGGGCACTGTCCAAGGTCGCCGAACGACGCTTTCCTAATTGCCGTGCACTCATTGAAGAGCTTGTCGATGCACCGCGAGCTGTAGAGCGAACGCAACCTCGTCGAACGCCGGGGGATGCAGCCCAAGGCGATCGGTCATGGCGTGGTGCCGGTTGTACGACTACTCGCAAGCTTGGCGGGCTCCCCGAAACCGACCTGGTCTCATTCGTGTATCCCGTGTCTACCGATGTTCGGAATCTGCCTCCAATCAAGCTCCAGGCCGATCCGGTGTACGCACGGCCGACGCTGTTTGTTGGTGTCGGCGAGATGGGAACACGTGTCCTCTGTGACCTCAAACAACAACTTTGCAACAAGTTCGGCAATGTCGACGAGATTCCAGCCATGCAGTTTCTGGCTCTCGAAACGGATCCACAAACGTTCGCCCAAGTGTCGTCGGAGAGTAATGGGGGAGGCTTGCGGTTCCACGAACTGCTGCACTTGCCCTTGAAGAACCCGCAGGACTACCGTGCCAAATCCAGTTTGCTGCTGGAATGGATGAATCGTCGATGGCTGTACAACATTCCGCGTTCGCGTACGACCGAAGGAATTCGCGCCCTTGGAAGACTGGCGTTTGTCGATCATTTCGGACTGATCGTCGATGCGCTACACACGGCACTCGCCACGGCGATCGCACCAGATTCTTTGGAAGTAACAACCAGACGTACTGGACTAAATTTCTCGGCCGGACCTCCGCGCGTGTTTGTTGTTGGTTCGACGACAGGGGGGACGGGCAGTGGAATGTTGCTCGACTTGGGTTACACGCTGCGCACGCTGTTCAAGAAAATGGAGATCGCAGACGAACAGTTGTGTGGCATCTTGACTTGTGCGACGCCTCTGCGTGCCAAGGCCAGGGATCTGGCTGTCGCCAACACCGTGGCGTTGCTCGGCGAGCTCAAGCAGTTTTCTGGGGACCGCTACCCGGGTGAGCCTGCGTGCGATCTGCCTGCCTTCGAAGGACAAGCCCCTTTTGCCAATACGTACTTTCTGTACCTTGGTGAGTCTCCTGATGAAACCGCATTCCGACAATCGGCAGCAGACATATCCAATTACCTATTGCTGAGTACGGTGACACGCGCAGCATCGTTCTTCGAGCAATGTCGGGACGAGTCCAATGCGACGGGGCACCAAGAATTCGCCGTCACTCGCACGTTTGGGATGAGCCGGACCGATTGCCAGGCGACTAATATCGTGTCGAGCGGGGCAAATGTGCTGGCCGGGGCATTGTTCACGCAGTGGGCGCAATACGACAAGGACCCGCGACAATCGAATCCACCCAATCGAAACAGTGTCGAAGCCAAGGCCCATGCACTAGCGGAAAAATTCTCAGAAATGTTTGGCCTGACAGAGACGCGCACCGTCGAGGAGGGGGTGTTGCTAATCCGCGAGGAACTCGGCCAAGACACTCGTCAGTTCATTCACAAATCGCTGAATGACATTTGGATGCAGTCATTGCATTTGAAATCGGACCAACGCATTCGCGACGCGGTGGAGACGGTCGATCAACTGATAGGTGCGTCCAGGGAGTTGTCTACGGCAGCCCATGCGAAATCACTGTCCGCAATGCTCGACCGGCAGCTCGTGTTGAACAGCCAGCAAACGCGGGTCGCCTTGCAGGACTGGTTGGCAAAGCTGGTCGACACGCCGGCTCTTAGGGTGGTCGGGGCCAGGTACGCTTGCTCTTGGCTGATTCGCCATTTCGAGCAGCTCGAGCGAGCCGCCAGCGAGCAACTCGACCGATTGATGAACGACATCAGCCGACTCCAATCGAGCCTGCAGAGTGCAGGTTCAGATCACTCGGAAGATACCAAGGAACGGACTCTGGTGGGCATGAACTCGAAAGTGTTCCGAGATTTCTTCGACTATGCGACTGCGATGCTACACATCACAATCTACCGTCGCTCAAATCGGGCGCGGCAGTTAATGCGCGAGGTTTTATTGGACACTGAACGGCGATTGCGCAGCTTGTCGCAGAGCCTGCAGGTGTTGGCTGATGAGTTTCCTAAATCAACCCAAGACTTGACGGCCAATCTTGATCCCGCCAAGTCGCGCCAGTACCCGAGTGCATTTCAGAATCGGCTACCGCAACTTGTCGTGACGTTAGACCGGGCGTTGGAACGTACTCATTTGGGGCAGTTGCTGGTGATGGACGAGTTGGCAAAGGGAGGAGTGATCGATCTTGAAAACCTCTCTCGCAGTGTAGTCAAGCACGCGGAGACAGTCTTGCGTCGGGATTTTCAAGGGGTCGCTGCTGCCGAGCTGGATGAGCAAGGATCGTATGACACGGAACGACTCAAAGAATGTGTCAATCGCGCGTTGCCGCATTTGATTTCCTACGGAGGTGCCAAACGTGCGTTAGTCATACTCCCGACCAATGGTGGGCTTGACGCGGCGACACTGAGCCAGGATGCGCGACTGGCCGAGGAGTGATAGCGATCACATAAAACCAGCCA
>JASLRF010000407.1 GCA_030744095.1 Pirellulaceae bacterium
CTGTGGGAATGGTTTTTTGCTACCGGGTCCGATGTCCCGGTAACGCGTATCGCCTCTCTCTTCAGTCTGGCGCACGAGCCACCCAACGCCAAAACATTGCAACTGATTTCCCCACCGCCACCGTCTGACGACAAACGGCAGAGACAAATCCAGCTGTACAATTTCTTACTTCTGCGCGCCGCGCTATGGTCCACCACTTCGCTCGCCGTGCAACACGATCGCGTGCTGACGATTCTCAAACAGCTGCAGCAAAAAGAAAACAACCCGCGCATGAACGCTTGGGTCGGCCAGGTGATTCGAATCGCGGAAGCCAAACGGGATACACCACCTGCTGGCAAGAATGCCACAGACGATGCCCCCCTGCCGTGAACACAACATAGCGTTTGCATCCCTTGGCTCTGCTAACGCGCCACCTCGCCAGCCTCGCCCGCGGTGAGCTGATTGCCAAACAAGAGTTTCCCCAGTCCCAGGTACGGGTCATCCAAATCGGCCTTGAGCACTTCGCGGTACAGCCATTTGGTCATGCGATTCGGCGTAGCCCCCGGGTGTTCGGCAAGATACGCGTGGATCATTTGCCTTCGAAGTGTCTCATTGACTTGCGTGTCCTGCGCCAGCAGTTTGTCGCTCGGCGTTGACGGCTGATCCGTCGCACCCCGCCTCACGGGTTGCCCCGGCGGCCGGACCTCAGACGGACGTCGAAGCGAAGCACTGCGTGCTTGCAGTCGCCGTGTCGGTTCCAAAACAATCTTGACTCCCATTTCGCGGCCCGTGATCGAGGTGCCAAGGGAGATCCGATGGAGATACTCCGGTTGTCCTTTCGTCTTCAGAGACTCCGCTTGTCGTTGATGATATTCAGCCAGGGCTTCGCTTCCCTGGGTGCTTGCATACGTTGCCAGACGCCGCAGTTGCTCGAGCTGGATGACGTACGTCTCGGCGTCATAGAGCCCAGGCAGGATGTCAAGAACCAGACCGTCGGCATCGGTCAGGTACGTCGCAATATTGCCATGCAGCGTGCGCGTCACGACATTGCCGGCTCCAAAGTCAATGCGCACCAGGGGCACGGGGCGCACCGACTCCCATACAGGTTCAAAGTGACGGTTGATAAAGTCGGCAACACGGTCATTCGAGAACAACACGGTTCTCGCAAAACGGGCATTCGTTCACGTGAAGTGTTCGTCGAGTTGTCCTAACAGCTGAAACAGCATCACCGGTTTACCAGAACGGCGTGCCGCGGCCTGTGCCTGGTCCCTGTCGGCGTGCCATTTCACCTTGCCCGGCGCCACTTTCTCAACATGGGACTGCTCGCCTGCCCGAGCCTGACGCTGCAGTTCCTGTTGGAGTGCCTCCAGGTCCGAGACCAGTTTTTTCGCCGGACGCTCTGCTACGAGCTTTGATCGATCCAATGCGTCTGGCTTCTTCTCATCAGGCTCATCCGCAAAGCCTCGCAAGGTCGGCAGGCAACACAAACCCAGCAATCCCACAAACAGTGTCTTTTTCATTCCAGCAACTCCTCATACAGGTGACCGCTACGGGACTCATTGTAGGCTCGCCAGGACGGTCCTTAGGTCACAAGCGTGTAACATGGGCTCCGGAACCATCCCCACCTGCACGGGCCGGCAACCCGCGGGTTGCCCACAATGTGCATCCAGTCAGGAGGCTGCCTGACGCCATGCGTCCATATCAGGTACCGAGTCGTCATCAACATCACCGGCGGGAATGACATCGAGCAGATCGGTGGCTGGATCGGCCAACTCAGCCACGGAACGGATCACGCGGTCCGGCCCGTAAGCAGAGCGAGCAAGATCTGCTTCCTGAGTGGTGCCGGTAAGGACAAGAATCGTGCGATATCCCATCTGTGAGCCCATGACGCTTCGCGCTTTGGTGATTCTAACTTGCTTATTGACGGCAAACACAACACGGGCAATCGCAGAGGATTCCTGGCTCAAGACGACCGGTTACGGTTTGATGTTCCACTACGAATGCTTCACCAACCACGATGCGGCCGCCTTCAATGCCGCAGTGGATTCTTTCGACGTCGAGGCTTTCGCCGATTCGGTTGCGGAAACAGGAGCGGGACATGTCATCTTCGTGATCGGGCAACATTGGGGAAAGTACTGCGCGCCCAACCGTGCCTACGAAAAACTTCTCACTGCCCAGCCCGGCGAATGGACATCGCGACGTGATCTGGTACTGGAAATCGCCCAGGCCCTGAAACAACGTCACGTGCGATTGATCATCTACATGACCGCTCGTGCTCCGATGCGGCATTACCACATCATTCAAGCGATGGGGGACACACTTCCGAGCATCAACGGCAAACCCGCCGGTCCCAAGATCAATACCATGTCGCATCCTCGCAAAGTCAAAGGGTTCCTGCGTAGTGAAAACCAAGCTCCCAATCCCGTCTTCCTGAAACATTGGGGGGAGGTCTGTGGGGAATGGTCGCGACGTTACGGCAAGCTCGTCTCCGGATGGTGGTTCGACGGTTACAAAACGGAAATGCGAGACGCCTACGCGGACCTTCAGAAAGAAACGTTCAACATCGACACCTGGATCGCGCAGGTCCGTTCCGGCAACCCGGACGCAGAACTTGCAAGGGCCGGAGCAGGTTGGCGGTGCCAGGTTCAATGCCGGCGCGCACCCGTTACTTTCACTCTGTACGCAAGGCCGCATCTGTCCCTACGGCTCGGCCGAACCGGGTGACTTCGGTGGAGATTTGGAGTAGCACGATTATGCTTTACCGACATGGTGACGTGTTGATCGATGGGATCGAAACCGTGCCCACCGGCGCGACGCGTTTGAAGCACCTCACGCTCGCGGAGGGCGAGATCACCGGGCACAGTCATCGCATCGAGCAACGCAAATCGGCCGAGTTGTACCGCCATCGTGGCCAACTCTACCTAAAGGTCGTCGCCGATCGCGCCACGGTGATTCACCAGGAGCATCATCCGATTGAATTGCCAAGGGGAGTGTACCGCGTCTGGAGACAGCGCGAGTACACGCCTGAGCGGATTATCACCGTACGCGACTAGCGATCCCGCTCAATTCTGATCCAATCATGTGGCGACTCGATCCAATTGCACTCTGGTCGTGCGACGCGGGCGATTACATTTCGAGGAATGCCGATGGGAGCTTTGACGGCGCAACAAGCCAAGGAGAAGATCTTGAGCGGCGATGGGGCTCGCGGCATCGTCGTCGACGATTGTCTCGACCTGTCATCCGTGGATGGTCTGACACGGCTGCCCGCCGGGCTGACATGTTATGAACTGGACGCGTCCAACACGCAGCTGACGAAGCTGCCCGACTCGCTGCGAGTCGAGTGCAGTTTGGTGTTGCGCGACTGCCCGCAACTCGCCGCACTACCGCCCCACCTCACCGTCGGCACGTTGGACGTTTCCGGCTGCGTTTCACTGTGTGAATTGCCGCCCCATCTGGACGTCTGGTTTCTGCTCGTCGCCGGCTGCACGGCGTTGTCTGAATTGCCCGAATCGACGATGGTCCGCAACGGGGGAATCAACGTGTCGGGCTGCGCCCAGTTGTCGAAACTGCCCGCTTCGTTGGGGCCGCTGGCGACGCTGGACATCAGCGATTGTCCGGGGATCGTCGAGTTGCCGGCGGGCCTGGTCGTCGGGCAGTGGGTGGATGTCGCCGG
>JASLRF010000408.1 GCA_030744095.1 Pirellulaceae bacterium
CCGAAGGGCCGTTCCGGCAAATGACTCCCGACCCCTTTTACGCTTGTATGGCGAACGACACATCCTTGATCATGCATCGAGCCGAACGGAGCTGCCGTGAAATCACTTATTCTTCTCATCCCTTGTTGGTACCTCGTTCAGATAGCTGAATGCACCAAAGCATCAGCGTCACCGCCGAATATCGTGTTCATCCTGATCGACGATCTGCGGTATGACACGTTCGGCTACATGGGGCACCCTTTCGTCGAAACACCTCATATCGACGCGTTGGCAAAAGGCGGTATGCAGTTCACCAATGCGTTTGTCACAACTTCGCTGTGCTCTCCGTCTCGGGCGTCCTTTCTCACCGGACAGTACATGCACACCCACAGGGTTGTCGACAATGTCGACCGGATGGCTGAAGGGAGGGTGACGTTTCCTCAACTTCTGCAACAGGCCGATTACGAAACGGCTTTCATTGGCAAATGGCACATGGGTGGTTCGAGTGATGCTGCACGACCCGGATTCGATCATTGGGTGAGTTTTCGTGGACAGGGCACGTACGCACCAGGCAAACAGACACTCAACGTCAATGGCAACAAGGTGCCACGCCAAAAGTATATGACCGATGAACTGACGGATTATGCCACGGAGTGGCTGGCGGATCGGGCCAGCGACAAACCGTTTCTGCTGTACCTCTCCCACAAAGGCGTTCATGGTCTCTACGACCCGGCCCCGCGTCATCGCGATCGATACAAGGACGCAAAGTTCACACCGCCTTCCACGATGGCGAACAGGCCCGAAACCTACGTTGGCAAACCAATGTGGGTTCGAGACCAGCGTAACAGTTGGCATGGTGTCGAATTCCCGTACTACGGTCGCTCGAAGCAATCGGTTGCCGAAATGTACAAGCACTACTGCGAAATGATCCTCTCGATTGACGACAGCGTGGGCCGCGTTATGCAGACTCTGCGTGCACAGGGCGTCGAGCGTCACACCCTCGTTCTGTTTACCAGTGACGGCGGACATTTCTGGGGCGAGCACGGGCTGATCGACAAACGCTGTGCCTACGAGGAATCCATGCGGATTCCGCTGCTCGCCTTTTGCCCGTCTCTGATCAGGGCAGAAACTCGGTGCGATGCCCTTGTCGCCAATATCGACGTCGCCCCGACATTACTGAAGCTGGCAGGTGTTGCGTTGCCAAAGTCGTTCGACGGTCAAAGTTTCGCTGGCTTGCTCGACGATCCGTCCGCCACGGATGCATGGCGCAAGAGATTGCTTTACGAATACTATTGGGAGCCTGGTTTCCCACAGACTCCCACAATGTTTGCCTTGAGGAACCGTCAATTCAAGCTGATTCAGTACCACGGTATCTGGGACACCGATGAACTGTACGACATCGCGAAAGACCCTCACGAGACCCGCAACCTCGTCCTCGATCCTAAGTACGGGCAACTGACTTCGCAGATGAGGCAGCAGTTGCATCAACGGCTAAAAGAGACCGGTGGTCTCGCCATTCCGCTGGGTTTCAAACGTAATCACGGGTCGAATCTGCGCAGTGCCAATGGAACAAAGCGAGCGAAGTTCCCCGCGCATATGATCCAGGACCAAACGAAGAGCAGGTAGATCAGTCATTTGTGGCGGTGATGCTTGCTCCGCTCCACGAACCCCGACGAGAGTAACCACACATGCAGAAACTACTCAGCCAACTCCTTTTAGCACTGATCTTTCTTCTGCCGTTCGCCCGCAACACAGCGGTAGCAGACACGCGGCCAAATGTTCTCTTCATCGCCGTGGACGACATGAACGACTGGGTTGGCTGTCTCGGTGGCTACTCTGATAACGTGCATACACCGAACATCGACCGTCTCGCCAGACGCGGCATGTTGTTCGAAAATGCTCATTGCGCTGCACCGGTTTGTAACCCATCCCGCACAGCTGTACTCACTGGGTTGCGTCCCACGACCAGCGGAGTCTACGACAACGGTCGATGGTGGAGACCGGCCTTGCCCGGCGTCGCAACACTGCCCGAACAGTTCGCCATGAACGGATACCGAGTCGAAGGTGGCGGAAAGCTGTTCCACCACACACCGGGATTCAACCCGCCGCAGCAGTGGCACTTCTACTTCGACCAGGTATTCGACGATCCCTGGCATCGCGCCAAGCCGGGCGATGCGTTGCCCGTCAAAACCCTTGCGTTTCCCAGTGGATTTCCGCTTTGCGGGTTAGAGAATGTCCGCACCGGCAAACGTCCACCGTTGAATCCGCGCGAGTTTGACTGGGGACCGCTGGACCAGGATGACCTGGCGATGGGCGACGGGCAGATGGTCGCCTGGGCAGAACAGTTTCTTGAGAAACGACACGATAAACCGTTCTTTCTGGCTACAGGCATTTTCCGTCCGCATCTGCCCTGGTACGCGCCACGGAAATACTTTGACCTCTATCCGCTCGACGAGATCGCGCTTCCGAAGGTGCCGGAAGAC
>JASLRF010000409.1 GCA_030744095.1 Pirellulaceae bacterium
GCGTACTCGCCGCTGCCCGGAGATTCTCTCCCAAATTCCTGCGCTGACAACAGCGCAATCGGCAGGGCCGCCAACAGCGAACATGCGACAGCAATCGTTCTCTTGTGCATGACCGTGGTTCCTAAATAAGATGCGAGTAGTTGTGAAGTTGAGTGATAACAGTGGGCTACCAGCGGCTGGCCTGAAGCCCAAGAGCCAACGCGCCTCAGAACAGAATATTGGCCTGAGCCCATTCGACGGCTTCGTGAAACCAAGTGTAGCCAATCGCCCGGCGGCCACACAGAATCTTGCCCGTCACCGTCGTGCCAGGGCGAGGCTCATTGATTTCCGAATCTTCGATATTGACACAAATCTGAACGCTGTGGCCTTCTTCTTCGTGCATCTGTGTGATCTTCTGAACGTAATGGACTTCGCCCGTACGTTCGGTCTCCGGTTCGGTCGCCAGGATGTAGTCCACCCGCGAACCGGAGCCGTCCTTGCGAGCCGTATCAATGTGGCCCATTCGCCGTTCGGGCATGAACAATTCCACTTCCCATTTGCCCGAAAGATCGGCCACCGACATCAGAACTTGGCCAACTTCAACCGTACGGTTCATCAGAGATTTTTCGACGTCCCACGCCAACATCACCTGCCCCGCGATGGGAGCACGAATCTCCAGCAGTTTTCGTTTATCAATGAGTAGGTCGTGCTGACGCGTCAGGCTTTCCAAACGAACAGTCATCTCGGCAATCTGGCCGTCCAACCGAATTGCCTCTTCCTCGGAAAGCAACTTGCCTTGCAGGACACGCGTTTCACGGGCCGAAATCAGCTGCTGGCTGGTTGACTGTTTTTGTCCGAGCACGTCTTCCAGCTGGACATCCAAGTCGGTGTTCCGCAAGATCAACAAGACTTGGTCCTTTTCAACGATCTGTTGGTCTTCGACCTTCTTCTCGATCACAGTTCCACTGATCGCGACGAACACCTCGGATTTGTCCACCGGCTGTAATGAGCCTTTGGCCTTCAAGTAAAAGTCACGCTGGCCAAATGTCAGAACGGCAATAATGACAAGAATCAACCCGGCCACAGCTAACGTCTTTGGCAATGTTCTGGCGCGGACAATCCAGCTCAAGCGGCCCAGTGCACGCCAAACCGGCATGAGAAATAGATTGGTGTGCTCCATCGAATTGGCGACGGCGCGAGAGCTGTGTTCGTAAACGAGGTCAACCCTCGGCATCATCACCGGACGAGGCAACTTGCTCTCAATCTGCTCCACGATCAACGCGCCAATGACGTCGCCGGTGTGGTGATCGTCACGCTCGGCAGCTCCTTCCGATGCATCCCGTGCCGCCTGGTTAGCGCTCTTCGGCCGACGCAATGGCAACACCGCGATCGTCTTGGAATACGATTCATCGACATAGGCATCGATTGCTTTTTCGATCTGGGGAGGCAGGTCGTCGGTCGACCCCTCGTACCACAAAGGTTCGCCCGTGGCGACCACGCGAGTTGCCAATCGGCTCAGTAAGTTGACGATGTTCGAGCGATTCTCGAGTGCGTCTTGGCCGCTGACCGCATCAACCAGGCATTTGCGGCCACGCATGACCCCTACGCTGACGCGGTCACAGCCGATCAAGCGTCGTCCTTCGTTGGCGACGGCGTAGGCCGTTTCGCGGAGATCCAAGCTCTCGTGAACCTGACGCGAAAACTGATCCGCTTGAGCCCACAAGGAATGACGATCCGTGAATTGACGCAGCTGTTGCGTCTTCAACCACTCGCCCGCCAACTCGCCCATCTGTTCGACGAACCGCAGATAACCGCGTTGGGTTGCAGGCGGCGAATCGGGCCGCTGGAAAATCTCGACCAGGCCTTCCACTTTGCCATCCGCCCGCAGCGGGCAGAGCACGAGTAGAAATCGGGTTGGGTTGCCGCCAGCCCGGTCATCAGAAGCGCCCGAAAGAGGAGGGACTAATCGTCCCTCGTCGGACTGGGCAACATAATCAAGTAATCGGGTGTGACGCTCCGCTTCATCGGACGACGCATCCAAGAGCGTGTCACTGAGGTTGATTTGGTAAGCCAAATCCATTCGGCGGTCTTGCCCAACGGTCCAGATCGCTCCGCCAACGGCTGCCAGGGCCTGTACAACACGTTGAAGAAACTCGGCGTAGTACTCTTCGGCGTTCAGTTCGCTCTTGGATAGCGCGGAGATTTCGCCAACCAAGCCACGAATCTGCTGCTTTGTCTTTTCGACGGTTTCCGAATTAACTGATGATTGCTCTGCGGACATGATTTTGGGATCCCTTGAGATCAACCCGGGTTGTTTGGCTGACCACCGTGATTTTGGCAGTCAAAACTGCATGGATTCCACTCTATTTGTGACAACAGCCTTTACAACAATTCCCACTTTCTCGTCGCATCGAAAACTCAGAACTCTTTGTGAACTTGACGTTTGTGACGATTTTCCGTGTCGCGGAAAAAGACCTCTTTGGAAAGCCAACTCGCCCCAATTGCTTTAGTTCATACTTATGGTATAACCGACAATTCATACTTTAGGTATAACCAGATCCCGTGTCAAGCAATTTGCAACCTGCTTGCAAAAGAAGAAACAAGCGATGGATGTGTCAGGTCCCCCAGCACCAGCCACCGTCAGGCGGCCTCCTAACTGCTGGCTATATGCCTGGACACCTGGCTTGGACACGCGAAACGCTCGACGAATTCCGCACAGCAACTAAAATCAAGAGAGTCGACTCGCTAGATTCCGCCGCTGGCCACCGCCCGAGGGCGCACGGCAAGTAAGGGAGAAACCGAGGATGAATCCACCGCGATTACACCGATTGGCGTTTGAATTGCTCGAACCCAAATCCTCGCCAAGTGCTCTCCTGCTGGCACTTGCTCCACTTGACGAGCTTGATCAACGAGTCATTGAATCGGATCGTGCGATGTATGCCACTTCTACAAATGTACCCAACGACGGCAGCGCCGCGCTGCTGAAGTTCATTGAGCGGAACACTCAAGGTGACGAGAAGGCGGGATCGGCAATGTCCTTACCGACACGAGAACAGGTGGCGGCAACTGACAAGATGATGCAAACCACCGACACGGACCTTCGCACAACGCTGATCACGGAGTTGGCGGAGGCGAGTTCGATTGACTGCGACAACGTTTTTAGTGTGATTCAGTTTTGATCAACCTGACAATTAATCGAACCGGCGTCTAATCGCCCCGTGCTGAAACAGCGAGAAGCTCTGCCATGTCAACGGCGATCCTCAACCAACTGCTCGACGACATCGCGCCCAACGAACGGGCGTCGTTTAAGGGTATTTATCATCGAATCAAGGAGCTTCCCAGTTCGGCGACGGACCTGCAGGACTTTTTGGACGAGTACATACGTCAGGTCGTTCAGTTATACGCAGCCACAGCGGGAGCCATCTGGTTCTGTTCGCCAAACGATGGCCACCTGGGCATCAAGGCCCACGTCGGTTTCGAGCATCTAGGCCTGGAGGGCGAATATCAGAGACCTCACGAGCAACTGGTACAACATGCGCTGGGGTGTGCTCGAGCCTATCTGGTGCGTCCTTTTTCCACGCCGGGAGACGGAGCGAACGTCAGTAATCCGACCGACTCCTTTTTGCTGCTGGGACCGATCGACGGCCAGGGCGAACCAATCGGCGTGGTTGAACTGTTTCTCGGGCCAACGCCTCCTCGTGGTCAGACGTCTGGCGATCGCAATCGATACGTCCTT
>JASLRF010000410.1 GCA_030744095.1 Pirellulaceae bacterium
CTCATATTCGTGCCAATTCAGCACTCGATAGGTCTTCTTCACATACTTGCGTTGACTGCGTTTGAAATGGCTCATGGCATACTCCTAATTCGCGATCATACGACAATTATGGACCGAGATCACGAGTTATGCACCAAGGCATCACTGCGGCGAAACATGACTTCGAATACTTTTCCGTCTTTGACGATTGCTGGCCCCAGTTCATGCCGGCCAAACATCTCGCCATGCGTGAACATTTCACCTCCGCTCCCCTCGAAGCCAAAATGACTGCCATTGAGGACCACCGAAGCGGCACTCTTGTCCAGTCGATCAATCTGCAAGCGAATGGTGACAGCGAAATCACCAGCCCCCAATTGCTTATTGGCAAACAGGAGATTTCCGATGCCAGATCCAGCCAGCGATCGCGATGTGGTAGTCCAGGGCGAACCCTGCACACGAATCTGTTGGGCAACTCCCTGGCTGACCACTTTTGCGGTGACAAACTTAGCCTCGTCGGCCATGCCTGGGGCCGTCAGCAGCCCTTGCAGCAGGATCGCGATCACCGCCCAAAGGGACATTGATCGAAGCTTTGCAACTCGCCCTTGGGGCAGGGTAACAGATCGTTGGCGCATCATTATCACTCGTCAATGTTGGGTGAATTCAGGGTTACATCTCGAACAACCGATTTCTTCGATTTCTAGCGAAAGGCCGGTTTTCAGGGTCGCAATTGGATAACATAGTCATTCATGGAAAGCAATTGTTCTGTGCGTGATGCCGAATTCACAGTACCGATTTCACAGTACCGAATTCGCAGCGCCGAATTCACGCCAATATCGCCTTCCATCCAACCGACACACACCTGTTCCTTTGAGCTAACCACCATGTGCTTAAGAATATCTCGCTCTGGTATCACTGTCATCATTCTAGTTGCTGCCCTAGCCAAACTGGGCCACGGTCAAGACAACCGCCCTGACGTTGACGCGAAAGTCCAGTCGAGGGTGATCGCCTGCGAGGGAAATTATCAACATCACCTGCAAGGCATCTGCACGGACTCTCAAGGTAACCTGTTTTGGAGCTTTACGACGGCGCTCGTAAAGACGGATCACGCTGGTCATCGTTTGAAGCAGATTCCTGTCGACAACCATCACGGCGACTTGTGTTTTCATGACGACAAAATCTATGTCGCCGTCAATCTGGGTCACTTTAACGACCCGGAGGGTAACGCCGATTCATGGGTATACGAATATCGGTCCAACGATCTTTCGCTGATTGCTAAACACGAGGTCCAACAGGTGTTTCATGGTGCTGGGGGCATCGCATTTCATGACGGCAAGTTTTTGGTCGTGGGTGGTTTACCTGACGAGATCGATGAGAACTATGTCTACGAGTACGACACGAAGTTTCAGTTTATCGCCAAACGAACAATCGCCAGCGGTCATACCCGTCTGGGCATTCAGACGGCCGCTTTTTCCGACGGTCATTGGTGGTTCGGTTGCTATGGCAATCGCTTGCTGAAAGTCGATCCAAAATACCGATTGATCGGCAGCTATCCGTTTGATTGCGGTTTGGGAATCATTGGCAGCGGAGGCGGTTCGTTCTTGGTGGCACGCGGCCCTCGCACACCAGACTCGCGTTGCCAAGGTCAGGCATTTGTGGCGTCTGCGCACCGTCAGCTTGGCTTGACGCTCGAGAAACCGGTTACAAAGCTACTGTTCGGGTCGTGCATTAAACAAGAGAATCCAATGCCGTTGTTGAAGACAATTGTGGCGCAGCGGCCCGAGCTGTTTCTGATGCTGGGCGACAATATCTACGCCGACACAACTGACATGGAAGTGATGCGGGCAAAATATGCGAAGCTGCGTTCCAACGAACATTTTGCCAAACTACTCAATTTGTGTCCCGTGCTGGCGACGTGGGACGATCACGATTACGGCGTAAATGACGGAGGCGCGTCGTACGCTCAGCGAGATGCATCGCAGAAGCTGTTCGTTGATTTTTGGGGAGACACAGCCGACTCACCTCGCCGCAAGCGACCCGGAGTCTACGACGCAACGATCATCGGCCCACCTGGAAAACGACTACAAATCATCTTGCTGGACACACGTTACTTTCGTGGACCGTTGAAGACAGGGCCTCGGCGAACCGGAGGACCGTACTTACCGTCTGACGATGCAACAATCACGATGCTGGGCCAGCCGCAATGGAAATGGTTGGAGGAGCAGCTCCGCCTGCCAGCCGAATTCCGCCTGATCGTCTCCAGTATTCAGTGCGTCTCGACGGCGGCCGGCCAAGAGACGTGGTCCAACCTGCCTCACGAGCGACGACGGTTATTCGAACTACTCGGCAAGACAAACGCCAACGGCGCGGTGATCATCAGTGGCGATCGCCACTGGT
>JASLRF010000411.1 GCA_030744095.1 Pirellulaceae bacterium
CGCTCGTCGATCAACTTCAACAAGGCCTGTTTGGCCTCGTCCGACAGCCCCAAGCGTTTTGTGCCGCTCTCATCGACGGCGTATGCGAGTACTCCAACAAATGTCGGGTCTGCCGCCAATGTGATGCGGGCACCTCCCGACAAGTAGGCAGCCAGGATCACGACGAGGGTGAGAATTTGGATAGCCTTTTTCAAGGTAAAATCTCCGCTGAGACGTGTTTTTTCCCGACTTTTCCTGAAATCACGTAGATTCCATTCTAGTTAGTCGAACGATTTCGCACTACCTAAAAAAGCGGGGGTCATGGTCGACCCGTCAATCGCCAAGAGGAGTCGGCCTTGGTATGATTAAACGCACGCAAGTTACGAACGTTTCGGTTCAATCCCCCCTCGCTATCTGTTTTGTGAGTATGCGCAGCCCTCATCCGCACAATGGCCTGATCTTCGCCGCTGTTTTGGTCCTCGCGGTACCTGGATCAGCAATCGCGCAACTCGAAGCAGGCGAGATTGACCCACGCGGATTTGGCTTCGAAATCCCCCCCGGCCGGGTCTCGCACCCGGAGAATTTGCGTGTTCTGACGGACGACGAGGATGGTAGACCAGTCGTTGGACAAGTTCATGCGGTGATTGGCGCGCATCGGATTGTCCTTTTACCCGCTGGCAGATTGGTCGGTCGACACCGAGACCAATCTCCTGCGACGGATCGCCGTTTTGCCCCGGCCTCACCCGAGGACATTGAGCGGAAGCTGAAAGCAGACTTTGGCGAGGGGTTCACGACCAAAACGACCAAGAATTACGTCTACGCATACAACTGCAGTGAGAGATTCGCCTTCGGTACCGGCCGAATTCTCGAGAGTATGCGACCGGGCGTGAAAAGCTACGTGCAGCGAATGCGGATCGAGACACACACGCCACATGTTCCATTGGTGGCGATCATGTTTCGCACCGAAGCCCAATTCCAGCGTTATCGCCGGATGCCACCAGGTGTCGTTGCCTACTATGACACGCTCAGCAACCACATCGTTATGTACGAAGAATCGCGGTTATTCCGGACCGCCCCGGAACTTGCCATCCAACAGGCGATTTCGACGATCGCACATGAAGGCGCGCACCAGATACTGCACAACATCGGTGTTCAGTCTCGACTTTCCAAGTGGCCCATGTGGCTGACCGAGGGGCTGGCCGAGTACTTTGCACCCACCACCTTCGGACGCCGGATGCAGTGGAAAGGCGCCGGCCAGGTCAACGACTTGAGGATGCTCGAGCTAGAAATCTATATCAAATCACGATCCGGCGACGACGCCGGCGGCGAGATGATCAGTGACACCGCGGGCGCCGCGCGACTGACCTCGACTGGGTATGCGGCCGCCTGGTCGTTGACTCATTTCCTCGCCAAGACAAAGCGTGTGCAGTTTGCCGCTTACGTCCGCGAGGCAACAAAGTTGAAGCCTTTTCAGGGTGACTACGATGTCGTGGCATCCGGAATCGTGCCCAAAAATCTGACACTGTTCAAGCAGCACTTTGGCGACGAACTGTCTGCCTTGGAAAATCGGCTCGTCGCTCACCTCAAGAAGCAGCCGTACACGGATCCGTTCGCCGAATACCCGCATTTCGTGGCAACCATCGCAGTCAAAGAGGGTCGCCGGGTCATTCGCGATGCCAACGTGTTTCATTCGGCCGAACTGGCTAACGTCTGGATCGAGGAGTCGATCAAGAAGTATCCCAATGTTCAACGTTTAAGCGCCCAACTGAATGTTGGCGAGGTGCGCAATCGTCTCGTGGCCGAACAGGCAGCGCGTCAGTTCCTTCGCTTGGGATCTCGGTAGAATCACGTGATCGAGCTCGATGATGAACTGCCGATTGTCGAGGAGCTGCATCCCGCGCCGGACACCGAAGCGGCTTTGTTGGCGCTCAGTCAACACTCGCATTGTCTGTTTCTGGACAGCGCGCTTCGTGATAATCAGTTAGGCCGCTATTCGTTTCTGACCGCCGACCCATATGCCTTCCTGAGTGTTGCGGCGGATGGCTCGGACGGGCTTGCTGCGTTGGAAAAACAGTTGCTGCTCGGCGGACCGTCGCGCCAGGACTTGCCGCCCTTTCAAGGCGGTGCTGCGGGACTGTTCAGCTACGATCTCGGCCGTAGCCTGGAACGCATTGCGGCACCGCAATTCGATGAATTCAAGGTTCCCGCGATGGCCGCCGGACTCTACGACACGGTTGTGTCTTTCGACCATCAACAAGGCCGTGCCTGGATCGTCTCGCAGGGATTTCCCGAACGGGATCCGCAAGCACGTCGAGAACGTGCCTACGCACGAGTGCACAGATTTCGAACGTGGCTTACCACGCCGCCCGCGAACCAATTCACGTGGCCCGCGTCCGCGCAACAGGATGCCATCACTCTTGTCTCTCGCGACGAACTGACTCGACAATATCCCGTCGGCGACATGAACGGGCTGACCAGTAACTTCTCTGCGGACCACTATCGTCGCATGATCCGGCGCGGCATCGACTACATCGAGGCGGGCGATGTCTTTCAAGTCAACCTCGCGCAGCGTCTGCTCCATCCGGCCTGCGACGATCCTATCGCCCTGTACCGGCGGCTTCGTCGGCGGAATCCTGCCACGTTCGCCGGCTACTTCGATCTGGGTGAGTTGCAAATTGTGAGCGCGTCGCCCGAACGTCTGGTGCAGTGTAAAGCGGGACGGGTCGAGGCACGCCCGATCAAAGGCACGCGTCAGCGGATCGCATCGCCGGAAGCCGATCTGTTTGCCGCTGACGAATTGAGACGGAGCGAAAAAGACCGAGCCGAAAACGTCATGATCGTCGATCTGCTGCGCAACGATCTAGCTCGCGTCTGTACGCCGGACAGCGTTCAGGTGACTCAACTGTGCGGACTCGAATCGTTCGCCTTCGTACAGCACCTGGTTTCCGTGGTCCGCGGCAGACTGGCCGACGACCGCGATGCCCTGGACCTGATTCGAGCCACGTTTCCTGGCGGCTCGATCACCGGAGCTCCCAAGGTTCGCGCGATGGAAATCATCGCGGAACTCGAAAATACTGCCCGAGGACCCTATTGTGGGTCCTTGGGCTACATCGGATTTGATGGCACACTGGACCTCAGTATTCTGATTCGAACCATAACTGCTGGGCGCGGCTGGTGGCAGTTGCCAGTGGGCGGCGGCATCGTGGCCCAATCCGAACCTCAGCTGGAATACGAAGAAACGTGGCACAAGGCTCGCGGACTGTTGCGTTCACTGGCCGATTGAAACCGACACCTGAACAAGACAGGGAGTCTTTTTCCGCTTAGTTTATAAGACCGTTCAACGAGGGGACGTAAGTCGAATGGTGACGGGGTCGGGAGTCTTTTTCGGTCATCAGCGCCTTGTGTTCACCAACAACAGAGCAATCGGATAGCACCAGAACACGTGATCCTCCTGATTGATAACTACGATAGTTTCGTCCATAACCTCGCGCGTTATCTCCAGCGGTTGGGTCAAGAGACACGCGTCGTGCGGAACGACGTTCTGGATGTCAGCCAGATCAAGGTGTTGGCACCGGCTGCGATTGTGATATCCCCCGGACCCTGTACGCCAGAGGTCGCTGGAACGTCGCTTGAGGTCGTTCGCGAGTTTTGGCGAGAGATTCCCATCCTGGGCGTTTGCCTCGGTCATCAGACCATCGCTGCGGCACTGGGCGCCACAATCGTGCGCGCCCGAGAACCGATGCACGGTCGGACGAGCCCGATTACGCACGACGAACGTGGCGTGTTTAGCGGCCTGCCGAATCCCCTGACTGTGTGCCGATATCATTCGCTAATCGTCGAAGAAAGCTCGTTGCCGGAAGTCTTCGAGGTCTCCGCACGCTTGGCCGACGAGACGATCATGGCGATTCGTCATCGACACCGTCCAGTGATTGGCTTGCAGTTTCATCCCGAATCGATTTTGACCGATGGCGGCTACTCGATATTAGCCAGTTTTCTCAGTGCCGCAGGATTGAAAGCGGTGACTGATGTATCGCAGAAGCAGGAATTGGTGGAACGTCCACGCGTAACATCGGTTCCCGATTCCCCTGTCACTTTTTGAGATGGCATGTCACTGCCAACTGCTGCTGCCAAAATCAGATGAGTGCACGCAAATGATCCTGGAAGGCATCGTCACAACTCTCAGCGCACAGGGAACGCCTAACATTTCACCGATGGGCCCTGACGTCGACGATCAGCTCGACCGATTCTCGCTGAAGCCATACCGAAGTTCGTTGACGTATCAGAATTTGAAGTGGAATGGGCAAGGCGTACTGCATGTCACTGACGATGTGGAACTGCTGGCACGCGCCGCCGTGAAAAAACTCGATCCGCTCCCGCCATTGCAGCCCGCCGCGGTAATCGACGGAGTGGTTCTCTCAGACGCCTGTCGCTGGTACGCGTTTCGCGTCACTGAGTTAGATGACTCCCGCGAGCGAACGCGGATTGAATGTGAAGTGGTCGATCGGGGCCGGCTGCGGGACTTCTTCGGCTTCAACCGAGCCAAGCACGCCGTGGTAGAGGCAGCAATCTTGGCGACGCGAACGCAATTCCTGCCGGTGGAAGAGATCCGCATCGAGTTTGATCGGCTGGGCATGATTGTAGAAAAAACCGCCGGCGATCAGGAGCGTCGGGCGTTCCATTTTCTCCGCGAGTTTATCGATACGGAGTGCTCCGGTGTGGACAGAACCAGCGAGTCGAACGATGCATAGCCGATCGTCTGTTTGGGCTGTAGCAAACCAGAACCATCTCGGCAAAAACACACGCCATGCCCGTATTCCGCAGTTCATGCAATAACAAAATCATCAAAGGAAAGGTCCAATGCGGTTTGCACTTTGCGCGATGTCTGTAATGTGGATGTTCGGTACGACAATACTGGCACAGGTAACGGCGAAGCAGGTTGGGTTCCGAACGGGGGAGAGCGAAGTCGTGATCACCGTGGATAGTCAGCCGACTGCGTCGTACGTGTATCGAGACCCAACAGGAAGAATACCTCGGCCCTATTTCGCCCACGTGAAAGCGCCTGGCGGTATTCAAGTCACACGCAATCATCCGCCCGTCCCGGGGCAAGATCGAACCGATCATGACACGATGCACCCAGGTATTTGGATGGCCTTTGGCGACCTTGACGATTCAGATTTCTGGCGCAACAAAGCGAAGGTCACACACATTCGGTTTGTGGAGGAACCGACTGGAGGAGCGGATCGTGGATGGTTCGTCGAAGAGAAGCAGTATTTTCGCTCAGACGATTCACTGGTTTGCAACGAACAGTTTCGCTGCGAGGTTCGCGTCCGCCCCGGTGGCTATCTGCTGACGTGGGACTCGACGTTTAGTTCGGAAAATGTGTTCTACTTTGGAGACCAAGAAGAAATGGGGTTGGGTTTGCGCGTTGCCTCACCGTTGAGCGAAATGAAGGGTGGTCAACTGAGCGATTCCAAAGGCCGCAAAGGAGCGAAAGCAATCTGGAGCCAGCCCGCTAAATGGTGCGACTACAGTGGTATCATTGACGGCCAACGAATCGGGATGACACTGATGTGTCATCCCGCGAACTTTCGGGCAAGTTGGATGCACGCTCGAAACTACGGTTTCGTCGCTGCAAATCCATTCGGACGACAGGCGATGAACAAGGGCGCACAAAGCAAGGTGGTTGTCAAGCCGGGCGAGACCTTGCGTTTGAGGTACGGCGTGTGGATTCATTGCACGGATGCCGACCAACGCTCGACAATCGATTCCGCCTATGCTGATTACATCAAAATCGCGGACCGCCACTGAGAGGCGGAGATTGTGCCGACATTCACGACCGGACCCATGACACGGAGCGGCTAAGCGCCCGCAAAGCGATCGCGACCGGCGACGAGTGCTCGCATCTTTGCGTCGGCCACCGTCCTGGGCAGCATCCAGAATCCACAATCCGGGTGCACGTAGTGAATACGATCCTCGCCTAAAACCTCGACGGCGCGCTCAATCCGCCGGGCAACCTCGTCGGTCGATTCGACTTCATTGTCCTTGATATCGATGACGCCGATGCCCAACCCCAATTCTGGTTTGACTTCCTTGAGTCGTTCCAATTCGTGGTGGGGACGACGTGCGATCTCCAGTACGAGATGATCCGCTTGTAGTTCGTTCAAAAACGCGACCAGTCTTTCGTAAGCACCTTTTTGAATCGTCTGGCCACCGTAGTTCCCGTAGCACAGATGCACGGCCTTTTCGCTTTGCACACCCTCGAGCACACGGTTGATTCCCGCCGCCGCAAGAGGGCCGTCCTCCGCGTTGCCAGTGACGTTGGCTTCGTCGACCTGAATGATCTCGGCGTCAACGTTGGCAATTTGTGATTTCAAAACGTCAGCCAACGCCATAACCAAGTCGGTCAGTGCGGCGTAATGAACGTTGGCCAGCATCTTTGCCAGCATGTATGGGCTGGTCACGGTGAACTTTTTCGGTCGCGTGGTCAGGTCGCGGTAGAGTTCGTAATCGGCGCGCAGATTCAGAGTGCCAGTCGCGAGTGGTCCCGTCACGATTCCTGGTGGCTTGGCGCGAAACTGGTTGCCCGGTTTGGCTCGCCAGGCATCGAGCTGATCGGTGCTAAGTTCGGCTTGGACTCCGCCCATCGGTTTGACGAAGTAGTCGATCATGCCGTTCGTTTCCGCGTGATTGATGTCCCAGCGATAAAGCTCGCCATCGGCGACCACATCGATACCGGCTAGTTCCTGCGTCTTGATAATCGCCAAGATCGCGTCACGCAGGCTCTCCTGCGTGCTCATCACGCGCAGCCACAACGGAACGGGATAGCTGCCAACGACGGTAGTTTTGATCATGAATTGGGCTCGACTTCTGGCAAGGGTGTTTTTGAAGTTTTCAGCGACGTGCACCGACCGCAGGTTGGTCGGGGAGCGAGTCGTCGCAACCGAGCGATAGCTCGCATCGGTCCGAGGCACCGCCTCGCTAGATTCCCAGCGACGAAAACGTCCATGCATCAGGCGACTCCGTCGATGCCATGTCTGGCTCGACCGCAAACCCGAAGCCCGGACATTGTATCGAGCCAATGGCAAGCTTTCCATCGATGATGTTTGGTGCAATTACGCCGTGTTGCCGTGCATACAGGTCACCGTGCGCAGCCAAGGCTGACTGCTGTTGGTCGACCGGCAGGTATGACAGCCCCGGGTGATAGTGATGGCCGTTTCGTTCGACATGTGTCAGTCCTAACGTAGCAACCAGGCACAAGTCGGCTTGAACCGCAACGACGCCCACCGAACACTGATCCTCACCCGTCATGAGGTAGTCGGCGCGCGTGCCGCGCCCGTTCGCTAACCATGTCAGTCCAGCATTCAAGAGGCTCTTGAAAGGGCCCTTACAGTTCTTGCTGCTGACTCCGCAGTACCCAACCTCGATCGCGCGGGGGTACGAGTCCAACGTGCCGTCCGATTCATCGATAATGACAGGCTTGGCCGACGACAGCACGCGTACACCGCGAGTCTGTTCGTCTTCCAAAGCAATTGAGCGCTCTAGAGGTTGCTCGATCGCCACGACGTTTTTCCAAAATGTCGCCAATACCGGTTCTGCCTGTATCGCATCGACTAACTGATCAAATTCGACTGCGCGTCGATATTGCTCGTTGCCATCCAACGTGACCCCGTACTCGGTGCCCCGTTGTTGCTGCACGATAGCGGCGATCTGTCGCAACCGAGCGAGATCGTGATCAAGATCGTTGGCAACCTTGATCTTGAAGAATCGTAAACCGCGGCGTTGCACGTACTCTTCCAGCGAGTGTGGAAACCCATCTGCCAACCGCTGATCGTCAGGAATTTCGGCAGCCGTCAGCGGATCGCTCAACCCAATCGTATGGCGCACGTAGATCGATGTGGCGGGCGAGGATGGTAGCCAGTCTTTTGGCTCGAGTCCGTCGAGCGAAGCATGGACCTGCCCCGCAGCGATGCCGAACAGATTCGTGCGAACCGCGGTAGAAAAACTCACTCGGCATCCACGGCAGATCGCATCCATAATGGCACGTTCAACCATGCTCACGCCAAAGCTCGCCAGTAGCGGTGTCAAACCCAATTCGGCGCAGCGGCTGTGGACCTGTAGCAGCGTACTATGCCAGGCTGGAAAGAACGCTGCGGGCGTGGCAAGCTCGTCTGCAAAGGTCTTTTCCGCCAGTGCGATGACGGCGAGCATGTCATCGACTTGCGTTTCAAAATCCTTGTCGGGTGACTTGTCGAACCAGCTTGGCGGCAGGCAGTCGCCAGCATAACCAGGGGAGATCTTGCCGTCGACTTCCACGGTTGCGCACATCACCGCCTGAGGGCACCGTGTCAAACACGCTGCACCATAACGAAACGGAAGATGCGTCGTCGAATTCCTCAAGCCAAGCTGCGTTTCCTTGACCGCGATGCGCATCACAGAATCCAGGGGGTGTACAACGATTACGAAATCGGCCCGGCAGCCGTTCCAGACGAACACAATGTAGAGTCTCGCACAATTGAATTCACCCCGACACCTGTGCGGAGTGCACTCAACTGGCAAGCAAACGCAGGTAGGCGATCAGATCGTCATCGACGGCCGGCGAAGTCTGCCAGATCGCTTCGGACAAGGGTGGCGATTGGCCGTGTTCGCGCAGCA
>JASLRF010000412.1 GCA_030744095.1 Pirellulaceae bacterium
TTTCCGCTCGCGAGAGGTGTGCAACAAGAAGTGCACCCACAACCACGCTTCGGCATAGTCCTTCTGTGCCATGTCCGAGATGGTGCCGAGGCGTTCAAGTCGCAATAGATCGGGCCGCCAACTCGCAGTCTCGATCAAGTCCAGAAGCTTGGCGGCGTGGTCGGCATGATAGCCATCGTAGCCGCGTGGCACTTCGAAATGCTCTGCCAGGCCTTCATCCAACCACAACGGCATGTTGGGAGTCACGGCATGGAGATAGCCGTGGGCGACTTCGTGACGTAAATCCTCGGCCACGCGATCACCCCAGTGCGCAAAGACCGTCAGCCTGGTGTCGCCCTCGACGAAGAACGCGCGGCGACTTGGCAGACCGGGGTATGCACTCTCTATGAACTCGCGATACGTTTCCGCTTCATTGAACAGATAAAGATGAATCGGCTCGTCTGAAATGGGAATGTCCAGTGCGGCGACGAGATCACCCCGAATCGCGAGAAGCTCCTCCAGCAGGCGGTGTTTCTGTGGCAGCTTGAAATCACTGCGAATAACCAACTGATCGCGCACAAGCAGCGAATCCGGCAAAGTGGGGCCAGCTCGAAAATAAGCGCAACCGGACAACAGCGGCAGGCAAACCAAGACCAATAGACAATTTCGCAACGACCCCTCCATGGCGTGTGGCGACAATCTTAGCAGACCTGTGGGCGTGGGCGAATGTCAGCTTTCCAGCCGCCCGAGGCAAATTCGCGGCAATCTTCCGCTCATTCGTATTTCCACTTGATGATCCAGGGATCGTTGGTCTGTTGTTGATAATCTTTGAGCTTGGCTTTCATGATCTCCATGACCGCCGTGAATTCCGGATCAGAGCTGAGATTCTTGCCTTCATGGGGATCCAACTCGATATCAAACAACTCAAATTGAGGGCGGTGGATGTAGTTGGCAACCGTTTTTGCACCGTAGGGTGCGTCTCGCCCCAGGTTGTACTGTGCCTGCCAAGTGGGAGCCGCCCACAGATCCGAGGCGAACGGAAACGGAAGCGGGTAGGCAATATTCCAGATCAGCTTGTACTTGCGCCCGCGCACGACCCGCATCGGGTAGTACATTTGAATCTCGTGAAAAGTGTGCGACGCAAACACCTCATCCCACCCTTGGGAGTGCGTCTGGCCGAGGATTGGCAAGAACGAGCGGCCATGCAAATCGCCAGCGCTGGTCTGACGAGATTTCTGTGAGTCGCGACGAGGTGACGCAATCTCCTTGACCAACTTGGATTTGACCTGGCCAGTCTTCGGATCGAGTGCACGGGCGAAATCAAGAACCGTGGGTACGATGTCGACCCAACTGACCATCGCGTCACTGACGATGCCCCGTTCATTATTGGTTGGATCGCGAACGATGCAGGGCGCGCGCATGCCACCTTCGTATAAAGTCGTCTTGGCACCTGGCATGGCGATCCCGTGATCCGAAATGTAGATGAATAGTGTATCGTCCCATCTACCGGACTCGCGCAGAATCTCACTCAAACGGCCCAATCCCTGGTCGATCCTCGAGACTGACTGATAGTACTGCGCGATTTCTGCGCGACAGGTCGGCGTGTCGGGCAGAAAGCCCGGCACCAGCACTTCGGAGGGATCGTAAATCACTTCGTCGATACCAGGGTAGCCCTTACCGCCAGAAGCGGGATTGCCGAACCGATTCGGCTTAAACGGCAGTTCGTCCGCCGTCCCGCCACCCCGGTGAGGATCTGAAGTGCAGAAATACAGAAAGAAAGGTTCTTCGCCATCCGCAGCGATGAACGATTCGCAGTTGTTCGCCATCTCCACGGGGCTCCGCGAGTTCCCAGGAATCGCTTCGTCAAACTGGTACACGGCCTCGGGTGCCACGTGGTATTTCCCACAGCGGGCCGTGCGGTAACCAGCCTTATCCAGATACACGGGAAGGCTGGAGACATTCGCATAGCTGTTGAATTTGTGATAGCTGTGCTGATGGCCGTACTGGCCATTGGCGTGGTTGTGCAGCCCCGTCAGAATGACCGACCGGCTCGCCGAGCAACTGGCGGTGGTGCAGAAGGCATGTGTAAACATGGTGCCGTCGCGAGCGATCGCGTCCAGGTTCGGCGTCTTGATTACCCTGTTGCCATAGCACCCAGTGTCGGGGCTTTGATCGTCGGTCACAAACAACACGACGTTTCGCGGTGCGGCCGAACCAGCAGAGACGATAATCACGTTGGCCGCAATGACCAGAAACAAGAACCATGAAAAGCGTTTCATAGAGTCCCTCATTGGAAAGCAGATCGATCAAGCAGTGGAGTGCGACAATGGAATGCTGTACCGAGCGTACAATGTCCGCCTTCGCACTTCAACGATATGGCGAATAGAATTTCTCCGGCAAGATGAAGATTAGATGGTGTGATCCAATGCCAAACTTCGCGTTATGTGTCCCCTCTTCAATCGCTGACCCGATTGCGAAAGGCGTTGAACCGAACATAGTTGAGGTGTCGGTAAAGCTCGTCCTCTTTCAGCAGATCGACATGGCGACCCCGCGCGTGCAACTTGCCTTCGTGAAAGACGTAAATCACATCTGCGGCCCGCAACGTGGTCAGCCGTGAAGGGATGGTCAGCAGCGTGGCAGTCTCAGCGGCGCGGTTTAATGCCTCGGTTACTTCTCGTTCGCTCTCTTCGTCATCGACAACCGGTTCTTGGATTATCAGAAGCGAAGGCTCGCGCAACAATCCGCGCGCCAAAGCGATGCGAAATGCCTGGTCCTCGCGAAGCGACACGCCACCCAATCCGACACGCGTCTCGAAGCCGGCAGGTAACTCCTGAATGAAATGTGTGGCGCGTGCGCAACTGGCTGCCTCCCGAATCTGCTGAGCTGAGAGTCGAGCGTCTCCGCAGGCAATATTGGCGGCGATGCTGCCCGCAAACAGCAAACTGTCTCGCCACACGAGAATGGCTTGTTTACGAATCGTCTCCAGTGCGACGTTGCGGATGTCTTGGCCATCAAAGAGAATTCGTCCCTTGGCAGGATCGTAGAAGCGGACAAGCAAGCCGGCCAGCGCTAAAGGGGTCTGTCGATCGGACGCCAAAATTACAATTCTCTTTCTGGCAGGCATCTCGAAGGAAACGCGGTCCAACGGTTCTTGGTCGGCCTGGCTGGTCAGCGTAACGTTATCGAATCGAATCTCGCGCTGTAGCCGCGCCAACGCAGGAGCACTGGCGACTTGTACGATGCTGGGCTCATCGTCCAAATAGGAGAAAATGTCTCGCGCTGCTTCTTCGGCCTCCGCCAATTTGCGAGGTAAGTGATGGAGTCGCGCGGCGGGAAAGTACGCACAGATCAAAGCGGCTCCAAGCAAAGCCGTACCAGCCACGGTCACGCTGTCAGACAGACCTACCACGAACAACAGCAGCCCAGCGGACCACAATACGATCAATAGCATCGAAGGGAACATCACGGCCAGGCTGTTCTTGACACGCAGTTCTGCTTCTTGGCATTGGGCAAGTCGCGCTTCGACAGGGTCTTCGGGAAAAACGTCCAGTGAATAGCCGCTGGCAAAAGGCGCTAACCGCAGTAACGCCAAGAAAGACGACCGGTGCTGTTCCGCAAGTTCGACCCATGTTTGTAGCTTGGCTTCGATTCGCTGTGTCAAAACACGATTGATGCGGAGGAGATAGCCGGTCAACAGAATCGCCAGTAGCGTGAGCCATGCATTGACCGCCAAAGACATGATCACGAGTAACATCAACAACACGATGCAATAGGGGACCGTTGCCCACCAGGCATACAAGCCGCGGCACACAATATCGGCTTTTTCGACAGCGAGCAGCTCGGGACGCGTTTGCCGATGGCCAAGCAACTCGCTGGTGCCAAGCTGAAACGCCTGACGATGGATCGCCTGACGCAACCGGGTCACGACGTGCAACGTGTAGCGGTGTGCGGTGCATTCCGTTAGCCAGCGGAGGAACACCAATAACGCTGCGAGCGCGGCACCTGAGAGTACCAAGAAAAGCATACAGAGAGCCCGCTCGCCAAAGAAAGGCCACGCGAACAATGCGCCGGAGACCCAGGGGCCTATCACCCAGTCTCGCGGAACTTCCTGGCTGCCGCGACTGACCAGCAGTTGGATCATCAAGCCCAGATCCAACACTAACATCGGTATCAGGAGAGCTGCCGCGACGCTCGCCAAGATCAATAGGCGATGCAATCTGGGCGCGAAAGCAAAGTGTCGTGCGCGCTGCAGAGCTGATGGCCGCATGCACATCCCCAAGGCGAAGAAGAACCGCTTGCCATTGTATCCGAATTTGTGAAAATTCGCAGGGATTT